>NZ_BAAGGP010000026.1:0-34001 GCF_054658615.1 Pseudolactococcus yaeyamensis | reverse complement strand
AACGTATCTTTCATCTCGTGAATCTTCTATAATCATAAATTTTTCTTGTAGTGTCATATTGTTCTCCTAATGGCAGTGTAGCACTTTTGGTTAATTTTTCAAGACTAATTTATGAAACGACCGTGCTCTTACTGAAATTAGTACTTAATCGTATTGAGTTTTGTGATATAATAATCCTTGGGCTCGCTGCCTTGTACGTCGCAACGTAGAAGGAGGTGTTTTAGTGATTTACAGTATACTTACGTTAATTTTCATCCGGTCTAGTCATTGAACTTGTTTCGATACTAGTTGCTTATTGGCTTGACAAGCAAGATGATGATTAAGGTGTGCCCTTAAACAAGCCACACGCTAGTTGTCGCATCTAGTGAAAAAAAGATCCCTCAGAGATTCACAGTCTCTGGGGGATTTGTGTTTTAGCTACAACATACTTACGTTTCGCCAAGCTTATTATACCACTTTTAAAATTCTATTGTCAAATTTTGCTCAAAAATTGATTTTAGGTTTAAAACATTGAAAATAACCAAATTGAAAACTCGTTAAACTAAGCATGGAGAAATCTTTTGTGAATCTCTCCTTTATTTCAGAAGAAAATGAACAAGAGAAACTAAAGGTGCTAAGAATAATGAAAGAGATGATGAAATTTTTCGGCTCATCTCTATTCAAAGATAACCATTGTCTTTAGCTTTTTTATGTTACATCTTCCCATAAAACACAACACGATATAAGCGGTAACACTCTTTCAAATGGAAGGGTGAGAACATTCCTATCTTCTTAAGAAATAATCGGACAAAAACATTGGCAAAAAAGGAAAAATAGAGTATAATGAATTAAAGCAATGAAACCAAGTGGCGCGGGTGGAGCTTGAATTGAATATGAGCGCTTGATTGATGAGCAATCAAGAATTCAGGTGGAACCGCGTTTTATTTGATGAGACGTCCTGATGTCAAGATTATTTTTGACACCAGGACGTTTTTTGATTGATATGAGAAAGAAGGCATGAGTTGGTTAGAAATATATTTATAACGAATGATAATCAAGATGATATTTCGATTTATGAGAAAGAACCGATTTATGTCGTCAACTTTAAACGGGAAGATTTCAAAAAATTAAAAAAAGTTGAGGAATCTAAAAGGCCAGGTATTTATATTTTAATCGGCGAAAACAAACGCTATGTAGGACAAGCGAGTGATGCTATTTTTAAGAGGTTAAATCAGCATGAAACAGGTAAAAATTGGTGGACTAGTGCTTTGTTTTTTGGTAGAAATGATGGTCTGATTGACAAATCGCAATTAGATTATCTTGAAAAACATTATATCAATAACTTTTCAGAATCTGGTTTTGATATGGCTAATAGAACTGGTGGGAACAGCAGTAAAATTCAAAAATTGAATCAAATCAAGGCTGACGAAATCAGAGATATTTTTGAAGAAATTATCGAAGATGTTGCTAACATTGACTTATATGATAGCCAAAAACTTGAAACGCTTGAAGATAAAACGACTTATTTTGTCAAATTTGAAAATCAAATATTTTCAAGTCAATCACCGAGACAGGTTGAAATTCAATTTGTTGCTTATTTATTAAAAAAATATCCAAAACAATTGGATGAGTATGTGATTGAAGGTAAAGCAACTTCTAAAAATAATTTAGGGAATTTACCTAATCAATTCCCTAGTGGTCAAGTTGCGACCTTTGAAATTCAATCAGGTATTTATTTGTATGTCAATCAATCTAATGCTCAAACGAGTTATGCCATAAGGAAAATTGCTAAATGGTTGCATTTAGAAGATAAAATAGAAATAAATTTTTAAAGTGAGGAAAACAATGTCGAACAAACTATCATTTCAAGAAATCATCCTAACACTCCAAGAATTTTGGAGTAAGCAAGGTGCTAATCTCATGCAAGCCTACGATAATGAAGTCGGTGCAGGCACGATGTCACCCTATACTTTTTTACGTGCTAATGGTCCAGAACCGTGGAATGCGGCGTATGTGCAGCCTTCACGTCGCCCAGCAGATGGTCGCTATGGTGAGAATCCAAACCGCCTGTTTCAACACCACCAATTCCAAGTGGTGATGAAGCCTTCTCCTAAAAATATCCAACAGCTCTATTTAGATAGCCTCGCAGCATTGGGCATTAATGCCCTAGAGCATGATATTCGCTTCGTCGAAGATAACTGGGAGAACCCGTCAATGGGTGCGGCTGGGATTGGCTGGGAAGTTTGGCTGGACGGGATGGAAGTGACGCAGTTCACGTATTTCCAACAGGTCGGCGGGATTGAAGTCGATTCTGTGACGTCTGAAATTACCTATGGTCTTGAGCGTTTGGCGTCTTATATCCAAGAGGTTGAATCGGTTTATGATCTTGAATGGGGCAATGGCGTGCTTTATGGCGATATCTTTACGGAGCCTGAGTATGAACATTCAAAATTTGCCTTTGAGGAGATCGAAACGGATACTTTCTTGACGTTATTTGATACTTATGAAGCACAAGCGACGAAATTACTTGATTTGGGTCTCGTCCATCCGGCCTATGATTTCATCTTGAAATCAAGCCATACTTTTAACTTGTTAGATGCGAGTGGTGCAGTTTCTGTAACTGAGCGTGCCGGTTATTTGCATCGCGTGCGGACGATGGCGCGTCAAGTGGCACGTACTTTCATCAATGAACGTGCGAAACTCGGCTTCCCACTCTTGAAAGATTCAGAACTACGCGATAAATATCTGGGTGAAGGTGGTAAATATACTGAAAAAGATTGATAAGGTAATTTATGGTTTTTATACCGTTATTTCAGTTGTGATTTTTATGAATCTTTGGATTTTTCACAAATTTGAAAATGACCATTATTTACTTATTATTTGGCTTGTTTCTAGCATTGGCACGATATTTCAGGTTCGAAATGCCGAAAAATGGCCTTTTAAAATTTTTAGTTTGATTAACTTATCGCTAGCTATTTTGACACTGATTAATACGATGATTGTACGTGTTATGCCGTGAGATTAAATTAACAGTTTCTAGAAACATCAACATTTTTGAAAGGAATAAAATGAACTATTTACTCGAAATTGGCTTAGAAGAAATGCCAGCGCACCTTGTAAGTGCTGCTTCTCAACAGCTTGCGACGCGCATGGCAGACTTTTTGACAGAAAACCGTGTGACATTTGAAAGTGTCACTAAATTTTCAACGCCCCGCCGCTTGGCCGTCTTGGTTAATGGTCTAGCAGATGCTTCAGTATCAATCGACGAAGAAGTCAAAGGCCCATCAGCCAAAATCGCCAAAGATGCAGAGGGCAACTGGTCAAAAGCTATCCAAGGTTTCTCGCGTGGTCAAGGTGTCACACCAGATGATTTGGTTCTAAAAGGCGATTACTACTATGCCAATAAACACATCGCTGGCATTGCAACAGCAGACATTTTGACCAAAATCGGCAGCGATGTCATCAGCAAAATGAACTTCTCGACCTACATGAAGTGGGCCAACAACAACTTCCTTTTCGTCCGCCCAATCCAGTGGCTCGTCAGCTTGCTCGACACTGACCTCGTGCCATTTGACCTGCTCGACGTCACAGCTAGTAATATAACTTACGGCCACCGGTTCTTATTCGACGATACGATCGTTTTGGCAAATGCGTCAGATTATGAAGCAAGTCTGAAACAAGCTTTCGTCGTAGCAAATGCAACCGCTCGTAAAGCTACTATCCAAGCACAAATTTCAGCGATTGCCAAAGCCAATAGCTGGGAGATTTACCTAGAACCAGGCCTCTTAGAAGAAGTCAATAACCTAGTAGAATATCCAACAGCCTTCGTGGGTGATTTTGATGCCAAATATTTGGAAGTGCCAGAAGAAGTTTTAGTCACATCCATGCGCGAACACCAACGTTATTTTGAAGTGCGTGACTTAACAGGTAACCTCCAACCACATTTCATTTCAGTCAGAAATGGGAATGCTGAGCACATTGAGAATGTTGCCAAAGGGAACCAAAAAGTTCTCGTTGCGCGTCTTGAAGATGCTGAATTTTTCTGGTGTGAAGACCAAAAACTCAAAATTTCTGACTTGGTTGAGAAACTCAAAAAAGTCACTTTCCATGAAAAAATCGGTTCAGTCCATGCCCACATGGGACGTGTGAAACTGATCGCTGAGAAATTACGTCAGCAAGTTAATTTGCCAGCAGACTATGATGCCAAACTTGATCGCGCTGCTGATATTTACAAATTTGACCTTTTAACAGGCATGGTCGGTGAGTTTGACGAGTTGCAAGGTGTCATGGGTGAAAAATATGCCCGCCTTGCAGGCGAAGATGCAGCAGTCGCAGTAAGTATTCGGGAACACTATATGCCAACATCAGCTGACGGAGACCTGCCTCAAACTGAAATTGGTGCCGTCCTTGCCATTGCAGATAAACTAGATACAATTTTGTCATTCTTTACCGTTGGCTTAATTCCAAGTGGTTCAAACGACCCGTATGCCCTTCGTCGCGCGACAGCAGGGATTTTACGAATTATTGAAGCGCAACAATGGGACATCGAGCTAGACGCGCTTATCAACGAACTTTATACAATAGACTTGAATGATTTCAACTATGACCGTAAAGCTGACGTCATGACCTTTATCAATGGTCGTGTGGCTAAGATGCTTGAGGGCGCAGCACGCTATGACATCATCGAAGCAGTTTTAGCGACTGGTTCGCTTGATGTAGCAGGGTTAAGAGCAGCAGCCCAAGCCATTGATGTGAAAACAAGTGATGCAGATTTTAAAACATCAGTCGAAAACTTGGCGCGTGTCTTTAACTTAGCAAGCAAACTTGAAACAGCACCAGTAATTGACGAAAGTTTCTTCGAAAATGCGTCTGAAAAAGCGTTGTTTGCGGCTAACCAAGCCTTGATATTGACAGACGATAGCACACAAAATATCAGCAACTTATTCGCCTTATCAGCGCCAATTAGTGATTTCTTTGATAACACCATGGTCATGATAGACGACCAAGCTCTTAAAAATAACCGTTTGAGCTTGCTTGCTGACATCGCAGGAAAAGCAGGACAAATCGCTGATTTCACCCTGATTAATACGAAATAATCAAGCGCAGAAAGGAGGAAATAGATGGTAACACCTCAAGATATTGCACGAATTAATGAACTCGCCCGCAAGAAAAAAGCGGGAGGCCTCACAGAAGCTGAGACAATTGAGCAAGCTGAACTTCGCCAAGCCTATATTGCTGGCGTTAAATCAAGCTTGCGCCATCATGTCGAGTCAATCAAGGTCGTAGACCCAGATGGCAATGACATCACGCCTGAAAAAGCTAAGAAAGCGCAATTTGATAAAGGCTTGCGTGATACCTTATAATAAATCATGTAAAATGGGTGCTGGAAATCATTTCTGGCATCTTTTTTTCTTAGGTGTGAAGTGATTTTTTCTGCAATCGGATTAGGTCACTTTTCTTTACTCGGTCTACGTTTTCTAAAAGTAGGGCTATCCTTTTCCAAGGCATCTTGTCTCGGTAAATTATCCAAGTCTGTTTCAAACTACTAATGGCTCACATCATAGAAAACTAAAGCGCCTGTTCGACCGTCATCGCAACGCGGACATTGTGTTGAATCTCATCGCTTAATCCGTCAAAAACATCTAAGGTACGATGAATATCTTGATACTACTTGAAATCAAAAATACCAAACAGCGCCTTTTATGATATAATAATGCTATGATTATCACGATTTTAATTTTAGCAACTTTAGTTTGGACTTACTTGGTTGGTCAGTCGCGTGGTCTTGCACTTCAAGGTTTTTACACGCTAGGAACGCTGGCAGCGATTTTTGTTGCACTCACAAATTATGAACAGCTAGGTAAAAAAATAACCTTATGGGTGCCATTTGCCTCAGCCACTTCTGACAGCAAATTAACTTTTTATACAGCGAAGCTCCTTTTTGAGGTTGACCATGTTTTTTATGCGACCTTAGCATTTATGGCTATCTTTCTTTTGGTTTACGGGATTGTGCGTGTCATCGGCATTTTTCTCGGTGCCCTTGAAAATAAAATCATCCTCGGTAAGACTGGCAATATCCTTGCAGGCGCCTTAGCTGTTTGTTGTGCTTATTTTATCCTGTCACTTGGCTTGATGATTTTGTCGACGATTCCGATTCCCTTAGTTCAAAATCAATTGATGGGTAGCGGGCTAGCCCGCTTCATGCTAGTGAACACACCGTTTTTCTCTGGTTGGCTACAAGAAACCTTTATCACACAGGTCACCCACATTAAAGTATAGAAATTATAATGAATAAAAAAATACTAGACATTTTAGAGTTTGACCAGATCAAAGCGCAGCTTGCGCAGTCATTATCGACATCACAAGGTCAGGCCGAAATGGCACACCTATCTCCCATCTCAGATAAAGCACGCATCCAGAAATGGTTTGACGAGCTGTCAGAATTTGGTGCGATTGTTCAAGAAAATGGCCCAGTCCCCTTGTCCAACACTGCTGATTTGACGGAAATCCTCCGTCGAATTGAGTTGGATGCGAGTCTGGCTAGTCAAGAATTTGCGAAAATCAAAAAAGTTCTGCGTTTAGCCAATGAAACGCGGCGTTTTTTTGAACAAGCAGTTAATGTCAATTTTCCTGTTTTAGGACAGACCCTTGATAAATTTGTCGATGTTGCTTACCTTTTAGGCCTCTTACAAGTCATTGATTCTGCGAGTGCGCTTTCTGATACAGCATCAGATAAACTGTACACATTACGTCAAAATATCAAAAAAGGTGATGCGGAAGTCAAGAAAATTTTGGCTGAAATCCTCTCAAAATCTCAGTCTAGTTTGACTGAGAGTATCATCACCATTCGTCAAGGTCGTCCAGTTTTGGCCGTCAGAAGTGATAGTAAAAATAAAGTGCCCGGGATTGTGCATGACATGAGTGCTTCGGGTCAGACTTTTTATATCGAGCCAAATCGTGTTGTCCAACTTAACAATGATATTGCGCAAAAGAAAATTGAAGAAAAAAACGAAGTCGCGCGCATTTTGCGGGAGCTGGCTGAAGCGATTAAGCCACACATTGACGATATTCGTCAAAATACGTGGTTGATCGGTCAGATTGATCTCATCAATGCTAAGTATCGTTATCAAATCGCCCAAAAAGCGTCAGTGCCACTTATTTCTGACCATAAAGCCATCAAGCTCTATGCCGCAAGACATCCCTTGATTGACTCCAAAGTCGTGGTGGCAAATGATCTCTTTTTCGATCAGACACTTGAAACGATTGTCATCACTGGACCCAATACTGGTGGTAAAACCATTACCCTGAAAACACTGGGTGTCGCCCAGTTGATGGCGCAGTCTGGTCTGCCAATTCTTGCTGATTTAGGCAGTCAAGTCGGCATCTTCAAGGAGATTTTCGCTGACATTGGCGACGAGCAATCGATTGCCCAAAGCCTGTCGACCTTCTCAAGTCACATGACCAATATCGTTAATATTTTGGATCAGGTGGATGCCAAGAGCCTTGTCCTCTTCGATGAACTCGGTGCCGGAACCGACCCTAAAGAGGGCGCAGCCCTAGCGATTTCAATCCTAGACTTTCTTAAAGCTAAGCACGCGAAAACGCTCGCCACTACGCATTATCCTGAGTTAAAAGCCTATGGGGTCGAGTCAGACGGCGTGGAGAACGCTTCGATGGCCTTCGATTTGGATAACTTCCGCCCAACCTATCGTTTGGTTCAAGGTGTACCGGGACGTTCGAACGCGCTTGAAATTTCGAGGCGTTTAGGCTTGCCATCTCAGATTTTGGAGGAAGCCGCAGGATTTTTGACCGAGGATGAGCATGATGTTAACGTTATGATTGCCTCGTTAGAGCAAAAAAATCAAGAGATGACTGAGTCAGCTAAACAGATTAAGGCGTTAGAAAAGGATAATGAGCTTTTACATCACGACTTGTCACGTGCGCTTGAAACCTTTAACCGCGACCGCGAAAAAGAGCTGAATAAAGCGCGCCAAGAAGCGCAAGACATCGTCAAAGTAGCCGTTGAAGAAGCCGATAATATCCTGAAAAACTTGCAGGAAAAATCGTTACTCAAACCGCACGAAATCATCGATGCCAAGCACCAATTAGGTGAGTTAGCACCTGAAATTGTCGACTTATCGAAAAATAAAGTCCTCAAAAAAGCTAAGGCCAAGCGTGGTCTCAAACCAGGTGTTGAAGTCTTGGTACTGTCCTACAATCAACGCGGAAACTTGGTCAGACTGGCAAGAGACGGTCGTTGGGAAGTCCAGATGGGCTTGATTACGACTAAGCTCTCAGAAGACGAGTTTGAACCGATTGAACCGGAAGAAACGGTTAAGAAAACGAAGACCAAGGCTGTTAAAAAGACGGTTACTTCTAACATCAAAGCCCAACTTGATTTACGTGGCGTCCGCTATGAGGAGGCGCAGAAGATGTTGGATGACTATATGGATCAGGCCTTGCTCGCTAATCTGCACCAGATTACCATTGTCCATGGCATTGGGACGGGTGTGATTCGTGATATGGTAAGAGAGTATCTGCAACGCTCGCGCCATGTCAAGTCTTATTCCTATGCACCTCAAAATGCTGGGGGTAGTGGGGCTAGTATTGTGACGTTGAAGTAGAGATTATTGAAAAGTTTAGGCTAGCAGTCTAGGCTTTTTTTATATGAAAGTAAAAAAGGTTAAGGGATTTTTTATAAAAACATTGCATTGATAAATACTATTTATTTAATTAGGAAGTCTTTTAGAATAAGGTGTTACGATCTAATTTTAAAAGTATATTTTTAAATGAAAGCGCTATTTTAATGAACTCACGGCCGTTTCATAAATTCAATTTAAAATGTATTTTTCCGAATATTTTAAAAAAATATCAAATTTTCCAAAGGAATAGCATCTAAGAATAGTTATTATTTGAATATTCGAACAATACACTCAGTAATATTGTCCTTTTTTGAATATTTTTATGAAAATAACTTGCAAAATATACTAATTAAAAATTTAAATCACTGATTTTTGTGTATTTTTCAGAAAAGTTAAAATCATGAAACGACCGTGTAATGAACTGATCCACCCTTCCCCATTCCAAAAATTTCTGTTAAAATAGAGAAAGTAAACTTGGAAACAGATGGAGAAACAAAAGCAAAGATGAGTATATTAACTGTTCAAAAACTGAGCCATGGCTTTGGCGATCGTGCGATTTTTGATGATGTCAATTTTCGCCTATTAAAAGGCGAGCACATTGGCTTTGTCGGGGCAAATGGTGAAGGAAAATCAACCTTCATGAACATCATTATCGGCAATCTGCAGCCAGACGAAGGCAAAATCACTTGGTCAAGCAAACACCGTGTCGGCTATATGGATCAGCACGCAGCGCTTGGTAAAGGAAAAACGACCCGTCAAGCCTTATCAGAAGCCTTCCAGTACCTATTGGACGCTGAAAGTGAGATGAACGACATCTACGCACGCATGGGTGACATGTCTGATGACGAGATGACAACATCCCTTGAAAAAGCTGCTGATCTGCAAGACACTCTGGACAATTCAGACTTTTATCTGATTGATGCCAAGGTTGATGAAATCGCGCGTGGCTTGGGTCTTGGTGACTTACTTGACAAAGACGTGGCGGATCTTTCAGGTGGTCAACGCACAAAAATTCTACTCGGTAAACTCTTGCTTGAAAAGCCAGACATTTTACTCCTAGACGAGCCAACCAACTACCTAGACGAAGAACACATCACCTGGCTGAAAAATTACTTGCAAAACTATGAAAATGCCTTTGTCTTGATTTCTCACGATGTTGACTTCATGAACGACGTTATCAATATCGTCTACCATGTTAACCAGCAGAAAATCGACCGTTATGTGGGCGATTACCATAATTTCGAGCGCCTCTTCGAAGAGAAGAAAAAACAGCTAGCCTCACTCGCGGACGCCCAACAAGCGGAAGCAGCCAAACTCAAAGATTTCATCGCTAAGAAAAAAGCCAACGTCGCAACATCTGGTCAGGCTAAGGCGCGCCAGAAGAAGTTGGACAAGATGACCTTTGTCGAGACCATTCAGGAAAAAGCCAAACCAAGTTTTGACTTCAAATTAGGCCGCACATCAGGCAAGCTCATTTTTGAAGCCAAGGACTTGGTCTTGGGATATGAAGCGTCAGAACCACTTTCAAGCCCCATCAACATGCTAGTGGAACGTGGCCAAAAAGTCGCCTTTACAGGCTCTAATGGTATCGGAAAATCAACTTTACTCAAGTCTTTGTTGGGTGAGATTCAACACTTATCAGGAGAAGTGATACAAGGTGAGTTTCAAATCATCGGCTATTTCGCTCAGGAAGATAAAACGCCGAGCCAAAAATCAGTCTTGGATGACTACTGGGACGAGTTTTCAACGCTCAATCAAGCCGAAGTCCGTGCAGCCTTAGCCAGATGTGGTCTTGGCACTAAGCAAATCGAGAGTCGCGTCTACGTTCTATCCGGTGGTGAGCAGTCGAAACTGCGCCTAGGTAAAATCATGAACCATGAGTCTAACATCCTGGTCATGGATGAGCCGACCAATCACTTGGATGTGGATGCCAAAGACGAGCTTAAACGCGCCCTTCAAGCCTATAAAGGTACTATTCTCATGGTCAGCCACGAACCAGAATTTTACCAAGATATTGCAACTGATATCATTAATTGTGAAGACTGGACGACAAAAGTTGTCTAAACAATAAGTAAGACGCAAGTCTTATTTTTTTGGCTTCAAAATTGCTTAACCGACCTCAAGTCAAGTTTTTTTGAAAATAATTGACACAAGTGGTCAAGTCTAGGTCGACAGTCCTGAGATTGCTCGATTAAAAATAAGTCTAGCATAACTACTGCTGTACTGATAGTGACGTTTTTTAGTTTTATAACCGAAGTTACAATAACCCGGAACTCAATTTCAACTGCAGAGATGCATGAAAAAAAACTTGAGCTGGTTGACTTTTACGATAGATTTGAGTTGATTTTTACGGTTTGACAATTTGCGTGCAAATTTTAGGACAAACATCAAAATTTAAGGTAGAATAGAGCTAGTAAAATAAATAGAGGTGAACAAAATGGCAGTAGAAGTAACAGATGCGACTTTTCAAGAAGAAACAAAAGACGGCATCGTACTCGTAGATTTCTGGGCAACATGGTGTGGTCCTTGTCGCATGCAAGCACCGATTCTTGATCAGCTTTCAGAAGAATTAGACGAAAGCGAACTTAAAATTGTAAAAATGGATGTGGATGAAAATCCAGCAACACCACAATCTTTTGGTGTGATGAGCATTCCAACGCTCCTTTTCAAAAAAGATGGCGAAGTGGTTAAACAAGTCGCAGGTGTGCATACCAAAGATCAAATCAAAGGAATCTTGGCAGAATTAAACGCCTAATCTAAAAAAGAGTTTGGGACAAAAGTCCTCTAAAAAATAGGCTATGACCATTTTAGATGTTAATTGGTTCTAGTCTATTTTTGCATCATCTCTGGTAAATGGTCTTACAACTAGCTATGTTATAAGAAAGAATACGAAATCGGGGGGGGGGGGAAGAACAGCTAATTTGAAGCGAAAGTCGCATTCTCTTTCGATGTTTAGGCTTTTTGTCCCAGCTTCTTTTTCTTAAGTTTTCATCACAGTATGTATCATCACTAGCATTAGCAAGGTTGGTGTGAAGCGCATACAGTAAAAATGCTTGACTTGAAAAATGCGACATTTTTAGGTATAATAGGGTTCATGAGTAAGAAAAAAGAAACAGAAATTCAAATTTCTGATAGTAAAGACGGCGTGCTTCTAACGGTTGGTAAGAAGACGGTCGCTGAGATCAAAAATACTGCTGATGATAGCTTTGATGTCTTTGTCAATGGTAAACATATCAAGACATTTAAGAACTATCCAGAAGCCTTGGAAGAAGCAATCAAAACATATAATTTGGCTTTATAAGCCATCCCCACTCACAAGAAAATAAGAGCGGTAACGTGATACGTTCGCTTTTATTTTAGAAAGTTTTAGCTAAATGGTTAAGAGAGACTTATATCGCAATATTTTGATTGGCCTAATCCTTGTCGCAGTGTTGACTATTTTGCGACTTTTTTTTCTAGAGCCAATTCGGATTCATAATAATAATATGGCGCCTATTTTGCCCAAGAAAACGCAAGTCTTTGCCATCAAACGCACTCAGCTTGATAATCTAGACTTGGTGGCTTATCGTCATCATGGTAAAAAGTATGTCGGGCGGATTATTGGCACACCCGGTCAAAGTGTTGTCGCCATGGATAATATCGTCTATGTTAATCAGAAAATTCTGAAAGAACCCTACATAAAAGCCAATCAAACGGCCTATTTGAGAATGTATGATGAAGATTTTACAACAGATTTTCGTCAAGATAAGCTAGGCAAAGAAAGCTACTGGATTTTAAATGATGCCAGAGATGTCCAAGATGACAGCCGAAAATTTGGTGCGATTCCCAAAAAAGACATCCTAGGCGAACTCAAGTTTAAATATGCTCCGATCAGTGATTTCGGTTTTGTCGAAAATGACGAAGCGAAGATTGAGAATGGTTATGACAATTAATGAGGTCTGGTGACCGATCCTCTGGAGGCTGGGACAAAAGTCCTCTAAAAAATAGGCTATGAACCATTTCCGATGTTAATCGGAAACGTTCATAGCCTATTTCTGTGTAACTTTTCGACAAAAAAATAAAATTCTGTACAATTAAAGTGTCTAATCCCAAAAGTCAGGAGTTGTTCTTTATGCATAAAAATTATAACATGAAACAGGTCATTTTACCACTAGATTTAGAAATAATGATGCCAGAGGATGATATTTGCTTTGCCATTCATGAACTGATTGAAAACATGCCTGAAGAAAAATTCACAACTTTTAAGCAAGAAACAGGCTGTCCTTTTTTCACCCTAGAATGATGCTCAAACCGATTTTGTGCGCCTATACCCAATCAACTTTTTCGGAAGAAAAATTGGTTGATGGGACAAAACTTGAAGACAATGCCAACAAGTTTACGTTTGTCTGGAAAAAATCTATTGAACGTTTTCGTACGACGCTTATCGAAAAGTCTGAGCCCTTTATCAAGAGCTTTTAAGCAATGAAATTATTCCTTCAATTGAACCTGAACCATCAACACAGGAGTTGATGGTCATTGAAGATGAGTTATCTCAAGCAGTTGAGCAACTCATGCAAAAAATGATTATGAGCCAAACGGGCAGAAACGTAAAATTTTACGTTCTTGAAGAAAACCAATCAAATTAGCACGTAAACAAGTCGCTAACTTCATCTTAAGAAAAGAAAAATACAAAGTGGGAGTCATTTAAATTAAATATTAAGCAATTGCTTTCAGAAAAAGAGACAGGAAAACTCTATGGCAAACGTAAGATTGATATAGAGCCTGCCTTTGCCCATCTGAAGGCTAATTTGGGTTTCACTCGATTTTCGGTCAGAGGGAAAGACAAGGTTAGACAAGAGATTGGTTTAGCCTTGATGGCGATTAATCTCAGAAAACTGATGGTGAATTGTCGAACAGAGAAAAAGCAAACTAGCACAATCTAAATTGATTGGATATTTTTTCAGTGACTGTGGACTTTTGTCCCAGCCTCTTTTGTCTGCAGTCTGAAGAACCTTTCGGGGTTCTTTTTTTGTTATAATGAGACTATAAACATTCAAGCACAAAATCTTGTGTTTCGATTTTAGGCTTGAATGCGTATCACTATTTTATTGGAGATTCTTATGGCTAACCTAGCACCCTACATTTCTTCCATTCGTCTGATTGTCGTGATGTTTCCTTTTCTGGCAATCCTACTCTTGCTCCCTTTATTAATCAGGCAGTATCATCGTTATGGTGCCATATCAGGTTGGCTAGTTGGTGTCAACTACGCTTTCGTCTTTTACATCCTTTGCGCTTATGCCTTGACCATTTTACCCCTGCCTACGGTTGAGCAAGTCAGGCAGATGACAGGACCAACCGAAAATTTTCATCTGTTTGATTTTATTGCCGATTTTATTAACTACTCTGGCTTTGTCCTGACGCAGCCGAGCACGTGGTCACAGGCCGCTAAAAGTTCTCAGTTTATCCAGCCGTTTTTCAACTTGCTTTTAACCTTGCCTTTTGGAATGTTCCTACGCTACCAGTATAAAAAAAGCTTTCTAACAAGTCTGGTGCTATCTTTTGGTTTGACACTATCCTTTGAGTTGATTCAGCATTCAGCCTTATTTGGGCTCTATCCGCGTCCTTATCGTCTCTTTGATGTCGACGATTTGTTCTTAAATACCTGTGGTGCCATGTTGGGCTGGTTGATTTCAGGTTCCCTCGGGAAATTATTGCCTAAAAAAGAAGCCATCGTTGAAATATTAGAAGAGAGAAGTCATAAAGTCTCTGTCAGTCGTAAAAGTGTGGCTGTCTTGTTGGATGTGATTGTGATTGTTGTCTGTAATGTTGCCTATAACTTGATTGTCGGGCAGCCCAATCAGTTTGTTGGCATCCTGTTTTATCTTTTATGGGTTGTCCTGCCAGAACTTATCGGGTGGTCAACCCTTGGTCAAAGGTTGACCCATTTACAACTAACTGATAAGTCGGGAGGAAAAGCAGGTATTGTGCGGGTGCTAATGAGAAATTTATTTGGCTATGTTCTGGTCGTCGGCTTGTTTTCGTCGGAACTTTATGTGTTAAATCAGACTGGCACAGTTGTCGCATCTGAGCTAGGCATCTATTATTTTCTATCCCTGTTTGGGGGATTTCTAATCCTCGTTTTTGTTTTGAGTTTAATCGTCAGTTTGTTTACCAAACAATTTTGCCACGAAATCTTGTCAGGTACACGCCTAGCGTCGACCTATCAAAATAAAACAGAGGAGTAGCTAAAACGTGCTATAATTACCCTATGATTACAAACTATAAGTTAGAAAAAAATACCCTGAATCAATCGACTGCTGCGATTGATTTGATACTTGTGACCAAGCCTACGAAAGAAGAAATTGGGCTTCTTGCAACTACCTATGATTTTCCCTTTGACTATATTGCAGGAATTTTGGATGATGATGAAAATGCGCGGTTTGAGAGGGATGACCATCATAATCTTTTACTGTTGTTGCAATATCCTTGTGTGGTCGATGAAGCAGCAGAAGTTTATCCCTTTTCTTTGATTGTGAACCCTGAGAAACAGCTTGTGATTTTATCCTTGAATCGTGACTATGATTTGACACCGATTTTTCAGCGTCATTACGATGTGATGCGTTACCAACATGAACTGATTTTTCAAATCATGAGTACACTTGGCCGTTCTTTCAATACGTATCTGGCTCAGTACAAAAAGCGCATGAAGGTTATCGAGAAAGAGTTAACGTTTTCTCAGGAAAATGCGCAAATTATGGAAATTATTCGGTCGCAAAAAAGTTTGATTTATTTTGAAGCAGCGCTTGAAGATAATATCAAAGTCTATCAAAAAATGATGGCCTATCTGAGAGCTCAAGGTGAAAATGGCTTTTCGGATCGTATTTTTGATATCTATGTTGAAGCAGCTCAAGCCTTGACGACCACTGAAATCCAATTGAAATTGCTTGAAAACTTGAGTGACCTCTTTTCAAATATCGTCTCCAATAATTTGAATATCATGATGAAAATCATGACAAGTGCGACATTTATCATGACGATTCCAGCGATTATTGCCGGATTATATGGGATGAATGTTAAATTGCCTTTTCAGAATATCTCATATGCTTTTTGGTTGATTATCATGGTAGCCACTTTGATTTCTTGGCTTGTGTTTCGGATTATGTGGCGAAAACGGATGTTTTAAGTTAATTTGTGAACTAATACAAACAGGAACGAAACTGGTACAGAATTAGCGTTTTGTCAATCTGTTGCATAAAAGAAAGTCGTAAAACCCTTGTTTTTTACTTGTGTAACCGATTTCTGTATGATAGAATGGTTGTGTAGTATAAAACAGGTGGCTGAGGGAATGTCACCGTTCTCGTCAAAAATAGGAGATGACTAAACATGAAAACAGAAGTAACTGAAAACGTTTTTGAAGAAGCATGGGCTGGATTTAAGGGGACAGACTGGAAAGAAAAAGTCAGTGTCTCACGTTTCGTAAAAGCTAACCACAAAAATTACGATGGAGATGAATCTTTCCTTGCAGGACCGACAGAACGTTCTTTAAGAATCAAAGACATCATCGAGTCAACGAAAGACCGTTATGAAGCGTCTCAGTTCCCTATGGATACTGATCGCGCAGCGTCAATCGCAGATATCCCTGCTGGTTACATTGACCAAGACAATGAATTGATTTATGGGCTTCAAAACTCTGAACTTTTCCGTCTGTCATTCATGCCTAAAGGTGGCGCTCGGATGGCCGAAACTGCGCTTAAAGAGCACGGTTACACGCCTGACCCACTCATGCATGAAATCTATACCAAACATGTGACGACTGTTAATGATGGTATCTTCCGTGCTTATACGTCTAATATCCGAAAAGCGCGTCATGCCCACACAGTGACTGGCTTGCCAGATGCCTACTCACGTGGTCGTATTGTTGGGGTTTATGCACGTCTTGCCCTTTATGGTACGGATTTCTTGATGAAAGAAAAATTCACTGACTGGAATGCGATTAAAGAAATCAATGAAGAAACAATTCGTCTTCGTGAAGAAATCAATATGCAATACCAAGCGCTCGGTGAAGTTGCGAAATTTGGTGACTTATATGGTGTGGATGTTCGTCAACCTGCTAAAAACGTTAAAGAAGCGATTCAATGGACAAACATTGCTTTCATGGCAGCTTGTCGTGTGATCAATGGTGCGGCGACTTCACTTGGTCGTGTGCCAATCGTTTTGGATATCTTTGCTGAACGTGACTTAGCGCGTGGCACGTTTACTGAGTCAGAAATCCAAGAGTTTGTGGATGATTTCGTTTTGAAATTGCGGACGGTTAAGTTTGCACGTACAAAAGAATACGATGCCCTTTACTCAGGTGACCCAACTTTCATCACAACATCAATGGCTGGTGTGGGTAACGATGGCAAACACCGTGTGACAAAAATGGATTACCGTTTCTTGAACACTTTGGATAACGTTGGTAATTCTCCAGAGCCAAACTTGACAGTACTTTGGGCTAAAGAATTACCATATGCCTTCAAACGTTATTGTATGAGCATGAGTCATAAACACTCATCTATCCAATACGAAGGTGTGAAAACAATGGCACAAGAAGGTTATGGTGAAATGTCATGTATCTCTTGTTGTGTGTCACCGCTTGACCCAGAAAACGAAGAAGGTCGTCACAACATTCAATACTTTGGCGCACGCGTTAACGTCTTGAAAGCCCTCTTGACTGGTATCAATGGTGGTTATGATGATGTCCATCGTGACTACAAAGTATTCGACATTGACCCAATCAAATCTGATGTTTTGAATTTTGATGAAGTGAAAGCTAACTTTGAAAAATCTCTTGACTGGTTGACAGATACGTATGTAGATGCTTTGAATATCATTCACTACATGACGGATAAATATAACTACGAAGCTGTTCAAATGGCCTTCTTGCCAAGTCACCAACGTGCTAACATGGGATTTGGTATCTGTGGTTTCGCAAATACCGTTGATACCTTGTCGGCAATCAAATATGCGACAGTTAAACCAATCCGTGATGAAAATGGTTATATCTACGATTATGAAACAATCGGTGATTTCCCACGCTATGGTGAAGATGATGACCGTGCGGATGACATTGCAAAATGGTTGATGGCTGAATACCACAACCGTTTGGCTAGCCATCAATTGCATAAAGATGCAGAAGCAACTGTGTCATTGTTGACAATCACATCTAACGTGGCTTACTCTAAACAAACAGGTAACTCGCCAGTTCACCGTGGTGTCTTCTTGAACGAAGATGGTTCATCTAACATCAGCGAAGTTGAATTCTTCTCTCCAGGTGCTAACCCATCTAATAAAGCCAAAGGCGGTTGGTTACAAAACCTTCGCACACTCGAAAAATTGGAATTCAAAGATGCCAATGATGGCATTTCATTGACAACACAAGTGTCACCAAAAGCGCTTGGTAAAACGCGTGATGAACAAGTCGATAACTTGGTTGATGTCTTGGATGGTTACTTTGAAGATGGTGGTCAACATGTGAATCTGAACGTCATGGACTTGGCTGATGTTAAAGATAAAATCCTTAATGGCGAAGATGTCATCGTTCGTATCTCTGGTTATTGTGTCAACACTAAATACCTCACAAAAGAACAAAAACATGAATTGACACATCGTGTCTTCCACGAAGTTTTGTCAATGGACGTTTAAATTATAATATGAAAAATCTTGTCATTATTTTGGCAAGATTTTTTGTATGAAATCGTGTTAATGTAATTGGTGTGTTACTTTGAATTAAAAAATAAAAGCAACGAAAATATTATGACTGATAATGCTTTGATTTTTTATAGAAGAAAACTCTAATATTTAGAAGTCATTTTTTGAAATCTTAACAAAAAATAACTTAAAGATATGCAATGTTGCGAGAATTATCCGATAATGTTACAATTAGTAGCAAGTAGCAAGTAGCAAGTAGCAAGTAGCAAGTAGCAAGTAGCAAGTAGCAAGTAGCAAGTAGCAAGTAGCAAGTAGCAAGTAGCAAGTAGCAAGTAGCAAGTATTTCGAAAGCGCTTACTTTACTTTTGTTTAGCGCCTAACTATCTAACCTTGTGAGTGATTAGTGGAGGGAATCTAATGGCGATTGAACTAGAGTTAGGTGCATTTTACAAAGAAACACGAGAGAAATTGGGTTATTCACAGCGAGATGCTGAATCAGCATATTGTGACCATTCCTTGATTTCACGTTTTGAAAATGGGGAAACGGTATTACGAGCAGATAAACTTTTGATGGCGATAAATGGTTTGGACTTAACGCCAACGGAATTTTTTGTCTGGCATGGTAATTACCTACCGAATAGGTTGCAGATTTTCAATAAAAAAATCAGTCGCTATGTCATTAATGGGGATGTAGAGGGTTTGAAAACTTTACTGAGACCACGAGCTGTCAGAAATGAAGATAAAATTTTTAATGTCGTAGCTAAATGTGCGATTTTTGATTTATCAGATGAGATGCTAATAACTAAATATGAACGCAAGTTTATTGAAAAACACTTTAATGATGTTAAACAATGGACGATCTATGAGATGGAGATTTTTGCGCATTGTTTAGAAGTGTTAGATGACGCAGAGGCTTATGATATTGGTCAAGATATTTTAAAGAGTGACGAATTTTCTAAAATTATAGCCAGTAATGCTGCTCTTGCTAAACAAACATTGGTAAATTTGTATGTGAATTTAGTTTGCCATGGTAGTTATAGGTATGCCGAGAAGTTGAAAAGAGGCATGGATGATTATTTGACAGAGTGGGATATGTCAGAGAAGATTATTCTTCATATTTTTGAAAAATTTTCCTTGTATAGGCAAGAAAAAAGTCCTGAACTTCTAGCTGAAATTCAGAACGATATTCAAATTTTAAAGAGATTTGGTGCAACGGGGATGGCTAGGCGGATGACCCTATTTATTAAGAAATATTGCTAGTGGTTTTGTCTTGATTTGACTAAAAATTAAGACATAGAAGCGAACATAGAAAATTAAACATACTGTTTCTCCTCCTTTTCTTTAGTACATTTATTCTAACATTTAAAATGTTTGAAATTCTAAATGGTGCAAATATGCAAACATCGCAATTTGTAGATTTTTCTGTGATAAAATTAATCTTGTAGATTAGTTCGAACGATTTATGGTAATTAGAAGTCTGTAGATTAACAGTTTAGTTTTCGTAAGGAGAAGAATATGTTTAAAAAAATGACAAGAAAAATATTTAAGGTTGTTTTTGTTGCCGCATTGTTGGTGATTGGAATTGCTAAAGTTTCCGCATATACACAAGCTACAGGGCATAATGGATTGAATAGATCTGGTGATGTTGTGATGTATGCATATTTTTATGCAGAGGGTGTTTCCACCTCTACATCTGGGAGAGTTGACAATATGTATTATGTGAAATCTTCTAGTTTTCCGAATTATTTTATTAATGAAAGCAAATGGAAGAGTGCTTATCCGCAAGGGTAAAAAGCAAATGGACAAATAACGGCAGCTACAGGGCTTAATACAGCTTGGTTTTCTTTGAATCTTCAAGAGCAAACTTGGTACGATGGCTTAGTATTCTAGACGATATGAAAATTACACTCAATCATATTTCAGTTCAATTTGAATCTGAGATAATCATCAAAGATTCTAAAGCTGAATTTGAAAGTGGCAAACTAGCATTAATTAAAAGTCCAAGTGGCACAGGAAAAACTTCACTTGTTAATTTAATTGGTTTGATGGAAACAGATGACCATCTGGATTACAAGATAGATGGTATCCAGATGTCTAAAAATTCGAAACAGGTGACGGATTTTAGACTAAAACATGTTGGTTTTATTTTTCAAGATAATCATTTAGTTGAAACAATGACTGTTTTGGATAATGTCATGCTACCAGCTGTGTTACTGTATCCCCAGAGACAAGCAAAAGAGACAAGTTTAAAGTTATTAAAAAAATATGGATTAGAAGATATCTCTGATCAATTAGTCAGTACAATTTCAGGAGGACAATCTCAACGCGTTGCTTTAGCTCGTGCGCTAGTTAATAATCCAGACGTTATTATTGCTGATGAACCAACCTCGTCCTTAGACGATAAAAATGCTGAAATTGTAATCAGTCATCTCAAAGATTTGTCTGAGAGAGAAAAAAAGGTTGTTATTGTCGTCTCGCATGACAATAGATTAGTTAATTCGGCTGATGATATCTATACTATCAATGATAAAGAAATTGTTAAACAAAAAGAAATTTCAGCAAAAATACAGAATCAAAACAGCTTTTCTTTTGAGGTGCTCAACAGGCATCCCTTTAAGGGTGGTAAGTTTTATCAAAAGCATAATAAATCAGGTCGATTTGTTAATACTATTTTTATTGTTACTAGTATCTTACTACTTTCTATTTTAGCGATTTTTAGTAATTTTGGTACTAGTTATTTGAAAGTGCAAGAGCAGTTTATTAATACTATTAGTGATAAAAATATTACTGTTCAAAATGATACTTTGGATTTGAATAATGGTGGAAGAGATTATGATGATGCTTTGTCTTTTTCTGAAAAGGAGTTGAATGAAATATCGTTAGTTAATGGGATTGAGTCAATTTATCCGTATTATTATTTTACTTCTAACGGCTTTTGTTTAGATGGTAGCGCACCTCAATCAAGTATGGAAATTTTAGATATTTTTCAAAAAAAATATGAAAATGACTATGCTGATAAAATGGTTACACAAGAAGGACAAAATTCACTCAAAATTGAAGCTCTACTAAAAGATGAGTACAGAATTCCAAAAAAGTATCAATCAATAGAAAATCCAGTTTTTTTGACGAAAGATTTTATTGAAAAAAATCATGTGAATCAAGATGATATTTTGGGAAAAAAGTCACTTTTGAAGTACTCATTCCAATTGCCAACTACAAGACAGTAGTTAGCATAAATAATACTGAAAAAGAATCAGATGGCAGTATTTCGCAAAGCATAAAGTTTGAAGGTATCATAGTTGGTATACTTGATAGTTCACCAACTCAGATTAGAACTAGTTCTGATAATGGACGAGCTGATAATTTTTATTTGCCATATGATTTTTTTGATAAGATATTACGTGAAAATCAACCTAGAGAAGCTTTACCAAAGGAATTATCTGGTTTTGAAGTGAAAAAGCTATCGTTTAGTCTGATGACGATTTATGCAAAGTCATATAAAAATGTATCAAGTATTGTTGAAGTATTAAAAACAATTTCAAGTGATTTCGTGGTTATTTCCCCGAGTCTTAAGCATGAAGAGATAGCTAAGAATATAAAAATGATTAAGTTGGTAATGAATTTAATAACTTTTGCGTTGCTATTGATAGCTGTTACTATTTTTATTTCCCTATTTATGATGAAAAATAAAATGAGGGAAAAAACATTTGGCATTTTAAAAGCGATTGGATTTAAAACAAAAGATATTGTGATTTTGACAACTATAGAAGTTGTTAAAATATGGCTAATAATCAGTTGTGGTACAATTTTATTATCATTTGTCTTAGGTTTGTTAATCAATCGTTTCTTGTTCGGCAACTTATTTTCAATATCAGTGGGCTCGATGTTTCTTATCTTAATAGAATCACTTTGTCTGATAATTGTTGTTAATGTCATTGTGATTAATCATGAAGAATGAGAAAAAAGGGGTGGTTGTGAAAAAAGCCGAAAAAAGTCGGGAAATGGCGGAATAATTGGGTTTATAGGTGGGAAATAAGCGGAAAAACGTGAAAAAAATTCTCAATTAGTGAAAAGAAAAAAGCGAGAAAATTCGCTTTTTTTTTTGGGGCTTTAAATGGCTCTTAAAAGCTCTTAAAATGCCTTTAAAAATTGGGTGCTTAAAAGGTTGTCTAATAGTGTATTTAAAGGTTTTAAGAGGTTGCACGTGGTTTTTAAGAGGTGTTTTAAATGGTCGGGAGGGATTGGCTTGTGTGTTGGGAGGTGGCTTGGTCGCAATGGTTGTGAAATGGCTAGAAATGTTGGTATTAGTGGGTTTGTGCTTAGGATTGTGAAGTTATTAACTTGCTTAGACTGGATATTTCAATCTAATTTTTTTAAAATACCTTTTAAAAGGCTCTAAATCAATGGTTTAGAGCCTTTAGTTTTATTTGAAAATGCAAATAAGTAGTGTATTTTTGTATATTTGTCGTATTAACTGTCGCATTAAAGAAACATTACTTTAATGCGATTCTTGCTATTTGTAATGCGACAAAATTTACTTAGCTGATTATATTTTCACAATGTATAATTTTGTTATTTTATTCTAAAATCTCAGTCCAATGTGATTAATATTCAACTGGTTCAAATGAGTCGACAACTGAAAAGATTTTGATGTGAGATCCTTCGTCTGGTGGAAATGGAATGATGATATCATCGTATTCTGGATTTAAAGAAACAAGACGGAGTTGGTCGTCTTCCGTATAAAGTTTTTTGAAGTAACTTTTATCATCGTCGGCAATTACACAAAGTTCACCGTTATAACTCGTTGTGCCGAGGTCACGCAATAACAACATTTCTCCGCTAGGGTATTCTGGTTCCATTGATTTTCCTGATACCATTGTAGCAAGGTCGTAACATGGTAGGTCATCACGGTCTGTATAGACTGTATAATTATCTTCATCATCGTAGCCGTAGCCTAGACCAGCAGCTACTTGTGAATGTCCTATGACTTCTACGAGTGCTGGCTCAGAAATTTCGTATTTAGGAGATTTTTCATGAATTTCGATAATTTTTTCTTTGTTTTGTTTCTCAAATAGTTCTTTAGCATTCTTTATCAAAAGTGCCTGATTAGATTTGTCCAAATTTACAAAGATATTATCTAATATTTTTGTAGTCTCTGAAATATTATCAGGAGTAGGTAGAGTAGTTTTCCGTTCTTTGCCGTGAATAGACGGGAAAATATCATTAATAGAGACTCCAAAAATGTCAGCGATTTTGAATAATAACTTTTGTCGTGGAGTTCTAAAGCCGACTTCGTAATTTGATACGGTCGTCTTGTTTATTCCAAGTTTATTAGCAAGTTCATTTTGCGTCCAGCCCTTTTGTTTGCGATATTCTCTTATTTTTGAACCGACATATCTGGCTAATTCTTCATTTGTCATATTGTTCACCTCCTAACTCTATTATACACTAATAAAACCACTAAAAGAAAACTTTTTTAACTTTTTAGTGGTTTTTCTATTGCTAAAGTCTTCTTTTCGTGGTATAATTGTTTTATAGGTTAAGCAAAGGAGGTGAAGTAATGAAACCTAATCGTTATCCTTACTCAGGGAGTCGCTCTGAGGGTAAACAAAAAACACTGACAATATCAGATGTTATCACAATCTTCTCAGTTATTGTAACAATCTTGTCAGTGCTTGCAACGCTCTTATAGAAAGAGCATAGTATGAAGTGAGGTAATGAGTGAAAGCTCAAAGCCTTACTTTATGGTACATTTTACCACAAGGATAGTAAAATCTCAAATAGAAAGGAGCAAGATGAGTAAAAAAGCAATTAAAATGTTATCAGTTACAACATTTCTCCTTCAAATTGTATTAACAGTGTTGATGTTTTACAGAGGGAAAATGTTGCCAATGGTATTAATCTTAATTTCAGCAATTTTGACAGCTATTGTCATTGTATTACGTAGTAAAGATAAATAAATTTTAGTCTGTTTTATAGCAGACTTTAAAAAGAAACAAAAATCTTCTTTACGTGGTTTTTGAACTTAATTGAAAGAAAGGAGTTTGCATTATGCAAGGAAATCTAATTATTTTGAGAAAATCAAATGGTTTGACTCAAGAAGATATTGCTAAAGAGTTAGAGATTACAGCTCAATCATATCGTAATAAAGAACTTGGAAAAAGTGAATTTAAACAGTCCGAGATGTTTGCTATTGCTAGAATGTTTGGTAAAGAATTAGATGAAATTTTTTTGGATGCAAGTCCACGAAAAGAAAACAAAGAAAATATTAACCATAAAAATATGGAACACCATATTGCAAGTTAGGAGGTGTTTCTATGTTCTTGACTATTGAAGAATATTCTGTTTTAGCTGAAGTCCATGTGCGAATGGCTCAGAGATATTGTCGACAAGGTAAGATATTGGCAGAAAGCATGCTAAACGAAAAAGGTCGTCCGCAGTACATGATACCGCTTGAAAGTCTCTCCCAAGCCCTCCAAGACAAATGGACGGCTATGCAGGCGGTTGAGACGGTTGAAGTCAAAACAGGGCTTGAATCGTTGAGCGAAAGCGAACGTGAACAGGTTGATGAGTGGCTTGCGCTTCATGATGAGTTTCAAATTTTTCAACGTGATAATGACTTGAAAAAGACTGAGGCTATGATTGAGTTTGGCGCTCTACATAATGTCTCTAAAGGCACGCTTTATCGTCGTTTTAAGGCGGTTGAGTCCCGTGAGTATGCTGGTTTGGTTGATCGTCGTGGGAAGTTTAAGCGGCAACGTGTGAATCATGAGGTTGTTGAGCGTTTCTTTGATTTCTACTTGCACCAAAACAAGCGGACGATTGCGCAGTCGGCGAAGTTGGCTCGGCATTGGTGTGAGCAGAATCGTCCTGATTTGCTTGAGAACTTTCCGAGTATGTCAACCTTGAAACGTGAGGTAGATAAGTTGCCACCTGCGGCTGTTGTTTTGGCGCATGAGGGCGAGAAGGCTTGTCGTGATTTGTTTGGACTTTATGTGACGCGTGTTTATGACAAGCTGGAGTCTAACGATGTTTGGGTTGGCGATACACACACACTTGATTTGATGGCATTAAATGATGATGGCAAGACGGTTACACGGTTGTACTTGTCAGCTTGGCAAGATATGCGGAGCGGTGTTGTGGTTGGTTATCATATCGGAACGAGTTCAAGCTCTACTGTGACGATTAAGGCGTTTAGGAATGGTATTGAAAACTTTGGTATTCCTCGTGAGGTTTATGTGGATAATGGGCGTGAGTTCTTAAATATGTTTTTCGGTGGTCTTGGACATCGGCAGAAAAAATCAACGAAAGATGACTTTACACCGCCACCGATTTTGAAACGTTTGGGGATAAACATGGTGAATGCGATTGTGCGAAATGCTCGCGCTAAACCGATTGAGCGTTGGTTCTTGAATGTTAAAGAAGGCATTTCTAAGCTGTACGAGAGCTATACAGGTGGGACGGTACTTGAAAAGCCTGAGCGTTTAATATGGCGTAAAAATCAGAGTTTGTGAAATAAAAATTCTCATTCTTGATGAAACATTTTTCTCGTTCTTCGTGACGCGTTACAATTTATGTTGCTAATCTTGGTAAATATAACGAGGGTATCTTACAAGGTGCGTGGTTTACATTGCCTGTGGAGCTATCGGAAATTAAGCGAAAAATAGGCATTGATGAAGAATATGAAGAATGGGCGATTCATGATTACGAATCGCCTTTTAAAATTGGCGAGTATGACGATATTGAAAACTTGAATGAAATTGCCGAAGAAATTGATTACATGCCTGACATAGTTCTAGAAAATATAGATATACTCATTGGCTGGTTTGATAATTCTATACAAGAACTAATAGATAATTACGCTGATGACTTATTTATTTTAAAAGATATAAGCAATGAATCTGAATTGGGAGAAAATTATATTGAGAACCTTGATTTAAAATTACCTGAAATTTTAGGGGGCGTTCCTTTAGAAAGTTATCTTGACTATGAATTGATTGGTCGAGACATCAATATCAACACTTCCTATGGTATTTTGATAGATGGTTACTGGATAGAGCACAAGAAGTAAAAACGGAGAAGTAAATGAAGAAATACTATAAAATCAGCTATAAATTGACTGATAGTGCGAGTGAGTATTTTATGATGTCTGGTAAATCATACTCACAAGTTTATGAACGTGCATACACAAGCGCTCTTGCAGGTTTGAGACGGTGTGGTGAGAAAATGATGGATAACACATTTGAAATGGAAGAAATTTCAGAAGCTGAGTATTTTGAAAATAGAACGTTTTGGAGACATTGAAAAAGAAAACTGAGAATAGTTTGGCGTGCCTATCGTCTAATGGCAAGACACTTGAAAAAGGGAAGTGGGTTCGATTCCTACAAGGCATATAGATTATGGAAAGAAAGGGGTAGTTTCATGGATATAGAAATTGAAATTCCTAAGATATTTGGAGATAAAAAATATATCTCTGAGTTCTATTGTTTATCAGAAAAAACGATTTCAAATTTAATAAGTAAAATGCGTAGCGACAAGCAATACAGAAGTGGTAGCTGTTTTAGGTTATCAGGCAGAGTTTGGTTACCTGCTTTTGATGCGTTTTTGCAAAAAGAAAAAAATGAGCGTTTCAAATAATTAAATTATGAGTTCAAAAAAAAAGCAGATAAAAATGATATAATTGATAGTAATGACTATCTCTAATATTTGTTTTTTAAACTATATGGAGAATATATATATATGAGAGATATAAAAATAAGCGGTATCTGGGTTGAAAAATCCAAGACTACTAATAAATATGTTTGGAGAATGAGATATGAAAATCCACTAACTTTGAATACAGAAAAAATTTCTATTACAATGGCTTCTAAAAGTAAGCAAGCTGGCAATCAGGCAATGAATATGATGATTGCTCGTATTAGAGAAAAACTAGAAAAAAATAGTACTGATGATTCAGTTGGTGGAGAATTTAAACTATTTTCGGATATTGTTGATATTTGGCTAGAGAACCAAGTTAGACGAGTAAAACATTCTACATATGCAACTAGAGTTCGCTATTGTAAAATACTAAAAAAAGATTTTAAGGGCAAACAAATTGGAGAGCTAACACCATTGATGGTGGAACGTTATTTCAATAGAATGCCTTATACAAGAAAAACTCTTGTAACTTATTTTGGTTTATTTAAGCAGATAATGAATTTTGCGTATCGCATGGAGTTTATAGAAAATAATTTGATGAAAAAAGTTGAATTAAATTTACCTCCAATTACTTTAGAAGATATGGAAAAAGAAAAAAAGAAATTGTTTAACTATGATGAGTTAAAACAAATTTTTGCTCTGATGATACGACCTGATTCATATAGAAATGCTATGATATTAGAGTTTTTATTTTTGACAGGTTTGAGATATGGCGAACTAGCTTCTTTAAAATGGGAAGATTACTATTCCGAAGAATCGTATATAGATATTAATAGCACTTTAGATTATTCGGTTGGTGGTGTTACTCGAAAGTATCATACAACACCCAAAACTATTGCTTCTAATCGAAAAGTTTATTTGTCTAAACGGGCGGTTGAGATAATCAACTTTTTTATGAAAGATAACGAACGATTATTAGTTAGTAGTAAAAATTTTGCTGATTATCAGTACATTTTTCCAAGTAGAACGGGTAATCCTGTTTCGTGGCGTGATTTGGGCAGAAGTTTTAAAACATTTGGCGAAAGAGCGGGATTTGATAGGCAGTTTTCACCTCACGCATTACGCCATTCACATATCACATTTCTTGTAGAGTCAGGTGCAAGTCAAGTAGCAATTATGGAGCGAGTAGGTCACACCGATTCATCTATAACAACTAATATTTATACGCATACTACCGATAAAATGCGCTCTAAACTTGTTGGTTTAATTGATGATTTCAGCTCATAAATTCTGGGCAAATTCTGGGCAAAAGTGGATGAAAAATAGGGTAAAATAGGGAAAATATTGAAAAAAGATATTTTTTAATAAACCTACAAATAGCGGAGTATCAAGGTTTTAGAGCTTTTATTATCAAAGGAGATATTTAGTGGCACAGTTATATTTGGTACCGTAAAGTATTGAATTGATTGACCTGATGAAATTTCAGCTTTAAAAAGCACCAAATTTAGCACCAAAATTGAGAGTAAACAGATAATAAAAGGGGTAAAAGTCAAAGTTGAAATTTGCCTTTTTTATTAGCCAAAAGTCCTTGAATTGTAAGGATTTTTTCTTTATTGAATTCTTTACATGCAGATGAAGTTACTTTTATTGAAAAATAGTAAAAAGTAGCCGTTTAGTAATAATAATCAATAATCAATAAATATCATATTTTGCCCAAAAACATTTTTGAATAGTACCCGTCCTAAATATTTCTGAAATGGTGAGATGCCTCAAAATTTGTTATAATGAGTAAAGATAGATTTTGACACAGAAAAGGGAATTGCTTATAATGGCACAGCACAGGTAAATAATACCTTTTTTCATTGTATTCCAAAAGCTCTGAATTTCAGGGCTTTTTTGTGTAATTTTTGTGTAGCTTAATGGTAAATCAATCAAAAGTACAATTTGAAAGAACCGTTGAGTTTATTTACGACCAAATCTCAAAAAGGCTGAATTTGAAAAAAGATGAACTAGGAATTTCTAACTATCAAATTGCAGGTTTTAAGAATCAAAAAGAATATAACGAGGCACCGAATTACAGTAAAATCGACGATAGCATCTTATCTTATATACTTAATAATAAGAGAAAAAGTCGAAAAAACAAATACCTTATCCCTTCCCAAAATGCAGAAATGTATTATCAAGCATTTGTCAGCAACCTCAAATTTGATTCCGTTCATGAACTTCTTTGGGGAAAAAATTCAGAGATAAAAACCTATCTCCCGCAAATTTTTCAAAATATCATGTTAGATAGTCTAGAAAATGGTAATAAAACAATCAAAAATATTTGTTCTGATTTAATGGAAAGTCGTTCTGAAAAGAATCTCGAAACCAAAATCTATCAAATATATGAAGAAATTAAAGAGGAACTGTTAAAAGAATTTATTGATTTTACAAAAGCAAAAAACTCAAAAGAACATTTGGAAAGCCCAGAAGGTATCGAATATGAAATAGTCGGTATCAAAGAGAGTGTTCCAATTATTGATGAGAAGAAATCAAAAGATATTTCAGGTACAAAACTAAATGAGTATTTAGGTTATCAAAGATTAAATGAGGCTTTTGAAAAATTTATTGAAGATAGGTTACTTCCGTTATTTTTGAATAATCTTATCTTGCAATTCAATCAACAGAAAGAGGAGATGTGAAAATGAAAAAGATGAATAAAATTATTATTGGTATTGTTATTACCTTGCTTGTTATTGCAGGCGGAAGTTATGGTATTTATGCCAATGTTCAACACCAAAAAGAAGTGAAACTTGCTGAACAGCACAAGAAAAAGGTGGCAAAAGAAGAAAAACAAGTCAATGACTTACAAAAGACCTTTGATGTCAGAAAAGATAATGCCCAAGAAATTTTGAAAAACTTATCAGATTTAAAATTAACCACGAATAAAGCTAAAAAAATTCAAGAAAAATTTTGCAATGCTGATAAGCAACAATTTGTGGAATTGGAAAATGAAATCATATCAGGATTAACGATTTCTGACAAAGATAAAAAGTTTAGCGAAGTTTCCACGCTACAAGAGAATATAAAAGCTATTCAAAATGAGTTAGGTAAAGTGGAAAAAATGACTTCAATTTTCACAGATAAACAAATCAAAGTTTTCACGGACAAATTAAATGCTTTGATTAAATCTGAAAATAATCAAATTACTCAGTTACAAAAAGTTGCGAAAGAAAAATCTGAGTTAGAAGCCACTGCAAAAGCTCAGCAAGAGGCTGAAAATGCCCGATTACAAGCGCAAGAACAAGCCAGTTATGAAACTCAATCACAGAATAGTGTTCCAAATGGGAGTACCACGAATACCCCAAATTATTCAAGTGAGGGTAACACACAGTCACCGTCTGATAGTTCTGGTAACCGCACAGGGGTTATTGACGGAACTAATAACGGTGTCGGTTGGGCAATGACTCCAGATGATGTTCCACCAGGTGCTGTTATTCAACCACCACGCTGAATTTTAAAAATAGCAATCAAAACCGTCTAAACAGGCGGTTTTTCTTTGTCTTAAAATTGTCAATAGGTGGAAAATGTCAAATACAAATATCAGTTTAGCACCAATGTATTTTTGAGAGAATATTTCATAAAATAGCGTTATATTCAAAGCGCTTTGAATATTTCTATGAGGTTGCGAACTCCACTATAAAAAATTAATGTAGCTAGTCGCAAATGGCTATTTGAGGAAAAATCATGTTACTAGGAAAAGTGAAATTAGGCGAAGTGACAATTTCAAATGTTACCATTCCAAAAATTGCTACTGTTCAAACAGTAAGTAAAGCACCACGGTATGCAGAAAATGGCGAACCTATTCAAGGTTCTGTCTCAAAAATTGTCTGTCAATTTGTCGATTCTGAGTTGGCGAAATTGATTCAAAAATCTGGTGCAGACTCTGCAGAACTCAAAACTTATCTTCTTGAACTTGTAGGAACAGAGCAGGACTTATCAGAGATTTCAATGAGTGACTTAATCGGTTCTGATGTTGAACTAGAGGGGGCTAAAGTCATGCTTAAATGGGAGCAGGGGCGCAATGGTGGTTCGTGGAGAGGGTTAAAAGTTGTTTTAAATATCTCTGCCTCTCTGCCTGAAACAAAAGAAAGTGAGAAAAAATAATGACAAAAAAAGAATTAACGGTTTGGGCATATTTGAACGAAATAGAGTATTGCTTACAAGATGAGACCTTGAACAGAAAACGGGCAATAGAACTAATAGACATTGCTCGTGATATTCAAACTGAAAAAATTAAAGGAGACTTTGAAGATTGCCAATAATTGACCGATTGACTACTTTTCTGCTCACTGATCCCCCATTTGGGGGATCAGTGAGCAGAATGATTGTTGAAGAAAATCAAACACAGATGTTTTATAGAAAAAAACGTAGATATTTTTGGCTGATAAAAATTTGGATAATTGGCATTAGCGTATCGGTAGGTACTTCAAATTTAAAAAATATTTTGCCAAGTTTATCACAAAGAAAAATAATATGGGATAGTCATATTTTTAAAATGGCAATGTTGATATTATTTCTGCATTGCCTGCTTACTATTTTATGGGAATTTTTCCATTCTCATTACTCTCCGATTGAAAAATGGAAACTTGAAAAATTACTGCGAGGATTCACGGAAGAAAGTGACTTACTCTGCCAGCATGATAGTACATTTCATCAAACGAAATCAGTTAAATGGTTTTATTCTAAAGTGAAAGGACAAATAAAAATCACACTGAAAACAGGGGGACATCTTTCCTATAATATGGAAAATGACATTCCTAGACGTTTACAAGGCTATCTCATTAAAGAAACGGAGAATGATTGGATAATTGAGGATAAATACATTGATAGTGGAGAAATTATTGTAATATTTTCCCATGAGCCTGATGAGCGCATTTTTATTGATGATTTATCGCAGTTAAAACAATCAAACGAAATAAACATTCCACTAACGAAGAAATTAACATGGACAACTCATCAGCCCATGGGATTGGTAGTTGGTCCGACTGGTTCAGGTAAAACAAGTCTCTTAAAGGCATTGATTATCAGTTTTTTAGCCAATAATCCTAAGAATAAAGTATTTACGATTGATGGAAAAGCAAGTTTTTTGAGTATTGCCATGAAACGTGTTGGAAAAGTGGCAACAGACGGGCAGTCTGCTCTGGACTTGACGGCAGAACTTTGTCAAGTCATGAAAGAACGCTATGCACAAATAAATGCAGACATTGATTCAGAAAAAGATTGTACACATGCGGAACTATTTAAACAAGGTACTATTTTATTGGTCGCAGATGAATTGTTGGCTTTGGTAGGAGAAATGCAAGCGTCGGATAAATTATTAAAGCCTGCTGAACGTCTTTATCCCCAATTTTATGCTAATTTGATGAATCTTATTGTCAAAGGTCGCCAAAGCTCCATATCCGTAATTGTGAGCGGTCAGATGTTACCCGCCTCTATATTGCCCACAGAAAGCCGAGATTCTATCGGACTAAGAATAGCACTTGGACGACTTTCACAGCAACAAGCACAAGAAATTTTTGGTCTAGGATTGAAAGATTTACCTAGAGGAGATTATTCTGATTATGGGGGTTTGATTTGGCTTGACGGGTTAAATTGGGAACTACCGAGAGCGTTTAAAAGTATCTATTATGACGATGAAAAACTTCCCTTTAAAAAAACACTATCCAAATTTTCTGATTCACAGGGCGGTGGTTTATCACAAGCCTAGTGAATCAGAAAGCACTTGCCTGTTACTTGACATACAGGCAACTTAGGCTGAATAAAATAATTATGGAGGAAAAGAATGTCTCGTATATATAACGCAAAAATCGAGGTATTTGACGATAAAATTATCGTTACTAAGTACGGAAATTATAAAGTTAAGCCAATAAAAACAGAACTTGGTAGCCCTAAACTTGATAATGAGGAAAAGGAAACTAAGGAACAGCGAGAAAAAAGGCTCTCTCGGCAAGCCTTTCGCATGAAACGCAAAATCAAAAATTATATTTTAGCCAATGATTTTGATTTATTTTGGACGTTGACACTAGATGATAGCAAAGTAAATGCCTATGATTTTCAGCTAGCACGTAAAGAATTACAAAAGTGGTTGAAATATCAGCGTGAGAAATATGGTAGATTTGATTATTTATTCTTACCAGAGGCACATAAATCTGGCAGATTCCATTTCCACGGTGTTACTGGTCAGATGTTCCCGATTCTAACAGAGGCAAGGAGTGCTAAAACTGGTCGATTATTGAAAAAGAAAGGCTTGCAAATTTACAACGCTGAAAATTGGTCGAATGGTTTCAACACGGTTTCAAAAATTGCTAGCAAGGATAAAGCAGCGAGCTATATTACCAAATATATCACGAAAGATTTTATGCAAATTCCAAGGCTTTACAAACAGCCAAGTTATTTAGTTAGCAGAGGCTTGAAATCTCCAAATATTTTGTATGAAATATTAAATGAAACAAAGTTAGATGAATTTGTTCCATCATTTGTTGTTGGAGGAGTAGATACGGACAGCAACAAATTTAAACCGAATATTTCAATTTTTTATCTAAATCTTGACAAGGACGGTAATCCTTGCCAAGAAAAAGGTATCGAAACCTTACTAAAATTGAAACAAGAAAAAAGTCCCGACGGCAATCAGGACTCACAAAAAAATATTTAATAAGGTAATTATATCATTTGATTAAAGAAAATGATATAGAGGTACAAAATGGTTAAAAAATATGGTAATAAACAAGAAATTTGCGAATTGTTCGGTGTTTCATTAGGAACGCTTTCAAATGACTTAACAAAAATGCGACGAGAACCTGAGTTTTCTGATTATGTGTTACGTCCTACACACGGACGAGTGTATATTCTGATTGAAGGGTATGAGGAGTATCTCAAATATTGCTCACGACAAACGCATGACTCTCTCTCTCTCTCAATCTCAAAATAGGAAGCGTGTTTTTAAAAATAACAGCTCTCACATTGAAAACAACTGTGCCAAATAATCTGGAAAAGTCATTGATAACGAAAAACGTTTGAGACGAATGCTCA
>NZ_BAAGGP010000025.1:0-34366 GCF_054658615.1 Pseudolactococcus yaeyamensis | reverse complement strand
TAACGTATCTTTCATCTCGTGAATCTTCTATAATCATAAATTTTTCTTGTAGTGTCATATTGTTCTCCTAATGGCAGTGTAGCACTTTTGGTTAATTTTTCAAGACTAATTTATGAAACGACCGTGTTTTGCTTAAAGTAACCCTTGTAAATGGGGATTTTTTTTGGTAAAATTGGGGTATAACGAAAAGAAATAGTGAGACTCTGAATAATGGCAACTTATAATTTTACTCCCAAAGATATTTATGATGCAGATTTTGATGTTAAAATGCGTGGTTATGATAAAGACCAAGTCAATGATTTATTAGATGATGTCATTGTTGATTACGAAAAATTTCAAGAAGAAATTCTAGCTTTACAAGAAGAAAATGAATTTTTGAAGAAAAAAATTCGTAACATTGAGTCAAAATCGCAGGTTGCAGTTTCTGAAAACACACAACGGTTTACCCCAATTACTGATACAGTTGAATCAGTTGGTGGCGCTCGTGTGACGACGAAATCAGCTAATAATTTTGATATCCTTAAACGCTTAAATCGATTGGAACGTGCTGTTTTTGGCCCACAGGCCCAAGCAACAAATGGTACTTCTGTAGAATAAGTATTAAGTCCTTAAAATAGGAAAATGTGATGACTTTAAAGCATTTTTAACAACCAGTTTTTGGATAATCGCGCGATTTCTTGGGTCAAACCTTGTGAATCGTGAGGAAAGTCCATGCTCGCGCGGGCTGCGATGCCCGCAGTGTTTGTGCTAGGCGAAACAATAAGCCTAGGTAGGTGTGTCAGACCTAACGGCTGAATTTTAGCTAAGTCTTCTTACGAAGATATGCGACAAATTCTGTAAAAGTGCCATAGAGACGAGTTGCTTTGGAAACTTAGCAAGTGGAACGTGGTAAACCCCTCAAGCGAGCAACCCAAACTTATGGTAGGGGCACTTGTCACGCGGAAATTGAACGTACGACGAGGCTCATTTTGGGATTCCCTAAAATGAGCAGACAGATGATTATCGAAGGTTGACTGAAATGTCAATTGGAACAAAACATGGCTTATAGAAAACTGGATGACAGGGGCTGGAGCGCAAAGCTCCAGCCTTTTTGAGATAGATGACTTATGGAAAAGACAAAATGAAAAATAATTTTAATTTAGTAGCAACTGCAGCAGCAGGACTTGAAAGTTTAACTGCTCAAGAATTACGTGATTTAGGCATTGAGACAAGACTAGATGATCGGTCACGTGTTTTATTTTCAGGTGACAAAGAAACGATTGCCAAAGCAAATCTCTGGTTGAGAACAGCAGACCGTGTTAAGATCATTATTGGTGAGTTTTCAGCCAAGACTTTCGATGAGTTATTTGAAGGTGTGTATGCGTTGGATTGGGCTGACATTTTACCATTTGGCGCTCAGTTTCCGATTGCTAAAGCGAAGGCTATCAAGTCAGACTTGCATAATGAACCAAGTATTCAGGCCATTACTAAAAAAGCCATCGCAAAAAAGATGCAAGTCCATTACCATCGACCTGAAAATGTGCCAATCCCTGAAACAGGTGCGCTATTCTCAATCGAAGTAGCTTTGCATAAAAATGTGGTGACAATCATGCTAGATACGACAGGGGAATCACTTTTTAAGCGAGGCTACCGTGTGGATAAAGGTGGTGCACCGATTAAAGAAAATATGGCAGCAGCCATTATCATGTTGACCAACTGGCGCGCCAACATGACACGACCCTTTGTTGACCCAACTTGTGGTTCTGGGACGTTTTGTATTGAGGCGGCATTAATCGGCATGAATATCGCACCTGGTTTTAACCGCGACTTTGCCTTTGAAGCATGGTCTTGGTTTGAAAATGAGATATTCAAAAAAGTTCGAGATGATGCGGAGAGTCAAGCAAATTATGATGCCAAACTGGATATCTCTGGTTTTGATATTGATGGTCGCATGATTCAAATCGCCCAAGAAAATGCACTTGAGATTGGGCTTGACGAGACCATTCAATTTAAGCAAATGCGTCTGCAAGATTTTCACTCGGATAAATTAGATGGTGTCTTAATTTCTAATCCACCTTATGGGGAGCGGTTAGGTGATGAGACAGCAGCCTATCAGCTCTATGAAGAAATGGGTGAAACCTTCAAGCCTCTTGAGACTTGGAGCAAATATATCATCACAAGTGATTTGGCGTTCGAAAAACATTACGGGGCTAAGGCGACCAAAAAACGAAAGTTATACAATGGTCGACTTCGCACAGATTTGTACCAATATTTTGGTAAGAGAATAAAATAATATGGCTAAAAAAAAGAAAAAGACAGCTTACAAGGAAAAGACAATGGCAATGAAAGATGCTGAAAATCTGACAGTTGAACAAGTTTCAGTCAAATCTGATGAGATTGAGACTGAAAATTTGACAAAGGAAAGTCCGCTTGACAAGTATATTCGTCAGCACAGATCTGACATTGAATCTGTTAAAAAAGAGCGTCAACTTAAAGCAGCAGTAGTATCTGAAAGTTTGGATAAATTTGTCCAAACGGCTCGTGAAGCAGCAAGTGCTGAGTCAGAAACAGTGGTAGCACCTGAAGACGAAGTAGAGTCAGAAACAGTGGCAGCATCTGAAAACGAAGTGACATCTGAAAATGATGCTATGCCGTCTGATTTGAAAGCGGCTGTGGCGACGACAGATGAAGTTGATTCAGGTATTGCACTTGAATCTGAATCAGCACCTGAACCTGACATATCAGAAATGACGGAGTCTGCTGAAGGAATCGAACCTGATTTCCCAGAGATTCAAGGGTCTTTTGACACGGTCGTTTTAGTAGCTGATGATGATAAACAAGTATCAGGTGAACCTACCGTGTCTGAAAAATCTGATGAAATTGCAAATTATTCTGAAGTGATACCGCTAACTGATACGACAGTATCTGAATCTCAAGTTATCGCCACAGAAACTGTGGTTGAGTCCGAAACGCCTGTAGAATCTGCTAAACCAGAGACGACTGAAATGGTATTGAGTGCTCAGGATTGGTCGATTGAGTCTCTGGAGAGAGAGACTCAATCGCATCAAAAGCCGCTTATCATTGGTGTTTGTGCGCTCTTGCTATTAGCAGTGGGAGGGACAGTTTGGTATCAAGTTGACCAGTCCAACCAAAAGCAAGCTGCCCAAACGGCAAAATCAGAGGCTAAAAAGTCTGAGGAAGCTAAAAAAACAGCTGCTTTTAACAAAGTTTATGCAACATTTTTCGTAGACGATAAAGCGACAAAATTAAAAAATGACCAGTTCGACAATATCGGTAAGCTGACAAGTGAGTTAGATAAATTGAAAGACCAGTCTGACTACAAGACTTTGAAAGCTAAGGTAGACGAACTTAAGTCGGAAATCACGGCCATCAAAGCGATGAATGGAAATTTCGATAAAGCGATCATTACAAATGGCGCTTTAGATAAAACGGCGCAAGTTCGGGAGGGTGTCAAGCTAAGTTATACGGCAACTGAAAATGTCGCATTAAACACCTTGTTAAAGGATGCCGTTGCCCACGGTCAAGCGCAACAAAAGGCTAAGTCATCAGTTGCGCCCGCGCCTTCAACACCTGCGCCAATTCAACAACCAACCGCACCTGAAAATACAACGACAGCACCTCAGCAAAGTGGCTCAGCTACTGCAACAGCAGACTCATCAACTGGTCCAGTATCATCAGGCTATGGCTTATCAACTGCTCAGTATCAAGCGCAATATCCAAACGTTATCATCGTGACTTCTAATTCACGTGTTCCAGTAGACCCTAATGCAGACCTCAGTAATCCTGCCTATGCTTGGGCACCTGGTATCAGAGAATTAGTGCTGCAAAAATGTCGTGAACGCGGTTATATCACAGGCGACGCCTACATTCTTTTGCCTGCAAGTATCCAAAAAGGTAACGGCTATTACAACCTCTATAAACCTGACGGCACTTACTTAGTTTCGATTAACTGTAAAACTGGTTACTTCGTTGGTAATGCTGCTGGCCATGCGGATGACTTAGATTATTAACTTGTTCTCACAATAAGGTACTAACTTTGAAACCCTGTTTTTAGCACATTTACTGATTTTAAGTCAGAAATGAGACTGGAAATAGTATGAAAACCGAACATTTGAGATAAAAACTGCCTAATTCAGGCAGTTTTTTTCATGAATTCAACTATTTTTACGTTATGATAGATTTATGGGTACCTCTAAAAACTGCTTTTGATGACTTTTGAGCTAAATTTTTCTAGTTGAAAGCATTGCTTTCAATCAACCAATGAGGACAACGAAGTTGTCTTCGGCTAGGCATTGCGACAAGCCTTGTGGCTGCGATTACTCGCCACAGAAAGCCCATTTGCTACTGCAAGGTGCGGAGCACTAACGACGCGATAAGGAAATTTAGCCAAAAGGGGCAAATCTGAGTTTTTAGAGGTACCCTTATATTAAAATTAGGAGAAATCATGACTGAAAAACGGACATTACTCTACGAAGGTAAGGCAAAAAATCTCTATCTGACAGATGATGAGACAATTGTTTTGGCAGCCTATAAAGATCAGGCGACAGCACTTAATGGCAAGAAAAAAGACAAGATTGCAGGTAAAGGCGAGCTCAATAACCAGATTACAAGCTTGATTTTTCGTGAGCTGAATCGTCGTGGTGTCCACACGCATTTCATTGAACAAGTCTCTCAAACCGAACAATTAAATACGAAAGTTGACATTATTCCATTGGAAGTGGTCGTTCGTAATTATACAGCAGGGTCATTTTCTAAACGTTTTGGCATTGAAGAAGGCGTCAAATTCCCAACACCAATCGTTGAATTTTACTATAAAAATGATGATTTGGATGACCCTTTTATCAATGATGCCCATGTTAAATTCCTAGACATTGCAAGCGATGAAGAGATTGCTTTTTTGAAACAAGCAGCGCTTGAGACGGATGCTATTTTGACAGAAATTTTTGCTAAAATTGGTCTCAAATTGATTGATTTCAAATTGGAATATGGTCGTTTGCCTGATGGCACCATCATTCTAGCTGATGAAATCTCTCCTGATACCTCTCGTCTTTGGGACGCTGATAATAACCATGTTGATAAAGATGTCTACCGCCGTGATTTGGGAGATTTAATCCCAGTTTATCAAAAAGTCCTCGCCGGTTTACAAGCAGAATTTGAAGGAAAATAATCTCGTGAAAAAACGTATTTTTGTCGCTAAAAAACCTCAATTTAAAGTCAAAAACCATGCCCTATTGACAGAGTTGCAGCATAATTTGCAACTTGAAACGCTGACTTCTGTCAATATCGTCCAAGTTTATGATGTCTTTCATGTGACGAACGAAATTTTGGCAGCTGCTGAGCAGTCAATATTTTCTGAAAAAGTGACGGATCATCTTTTGACAGATGAAGTTGTTAAATCAGCGCTTGGTAAGTCTAAATTTTTCGCCATTGAAGCGCTACCGGGTCAATTCGACCAACGCGCAACTTCAGCGGAAGAGGCGCTATTCTTGTTAGGCGCAAGCCATGATGCGATCGTCAAAACTGCTCAGCTTTATTTGCTCAACTCAGATTTGTCTGATTCAGAATTTGAAAAAATTAAGACCTATCAGCTCAACGCCGTGGACTCACGTTTTAAAAATATCGAAACTGAGATTGCTGAAGAAACCATCTCGGGTGCGAGTGACAGCATTCCAGTTCTCGAAAATTTCATTACAAAGACAGAAACTGAGATTGCAGACCTGCATCAAGCCTATTCACTCGCAATGGAAGTGGCGGATTTGTTGTGGATTCAGGATTATTTCAAGACAGTAGACCGAAATCCTACCGAAACGGAATTGAAAGTTTTGGATACTTACTGGAGTGACCATACACGTCACACGACCTTTGAGACTGAACTTAAAACGATTGATTTCTCTCAGTCAAAATTTAAGACCCAACTTCAAACGACATTTAATAAATATCTGGCCATGCGTGAAGACATCAAACGTAGCGAAAAGCCTACGACATTGATGGAATTGGCGACGATTTTCGGGCGTTACGAGCGCGCCAATGGACGTTTGGACGACATGGAAGTGTCTGATGAGATTAATGCGTGTTCGGTTGAGATTGAAGTGGATGTCAATGGTGTCAAAGAACCATGGCTCCTCATGTTCAAAAATGAAACCCATAATCACCCAACAGAAATCGAGCCTTTTGGTGGGGCGTCGACTTGTATTGGTGGCGCCATTCGTGACCCACTTTCTGGTCGTGCCTATATTTATCAAGCCATGCGGATTACGGGTGCGGGAGATATCACGGCGCCGATTTCTGAAACGCGAGCAGGGAAATTACCGCAGCAAGTGATTTCTAAAGGGGCTGCCCATGGTTACAGCTCATACGGCAATCAAATCGGACTTGCGACGACGTATGTTAAGGAATATTTCCACCCGAGTTTTATTGCTAAGCGCTTGGAAACAGGTGCTGTCGTTGGTGCTGCACCAAAAGAAAACGTGCTGCGTTTGAAACCGCAAGCCGGTGATGCCATTATTTTGTTTGGTGGTAAAACAGGTCGTGATGGTGTTGGTGGGGCAACAGGTTCATCTAAGGTTCAGACCAAGGAAACTGTCGAAACAGCAGGCGCTGAGGTTCAAAAAGGCAATGCCATAGAAGAACGTAAAATTCAACGTTTGTTTAGAAATCCAGAAGTGACGCAACTCGTTAAAAAATCTAATGATTTTGGTGCTGGCGGTGTCTGTGTTGCCATTGGTGAATTAGCAGATGGTTTGCGCATTGATTTGGATAAAATTCCTTTGAAATATCAAGGCTTATCAGGGACAGAAATTGCGATTTCTGAATCACAAGAACGGATGTCTGTTGTCGTTGAAGCAGGAGATGTTGATCAATTTATCGCTGAATGTGCTAAGGAAAACATCTTAGCGGTTCAAGTCGCAGAAGTCACTGAAAAAGCTAATTTGACCATGGTTTGGAAGGGTCAAACAATCGTTGACATTGAACGCTCATTCCTTGATACAAACGGTGTCCGTGTGGTTGTTGATGCGATAGTCGTCGACTCAGACTTGCCTGTACCGTTTGATAAAACATCAACTTTAGAGACGTTGGATGCTGACCTAAATGGTCTCTTGTCAGAGCTAAACTTCGCTTCACAAAAAGGCCTACAAACGATTTTTGATAGCTCAATCGGTCGCTCAACAGTCAATCAACCTATCGGTGGGCGATATCAGATTACACCAACTGAAAGTTCTGTTCAAAAATTACCAGTCTTACACGGTGTGACCAATACCGTTTCCCTGCTTGCGCATGGTTACAATCCAGAAATTGCCGCTTGGTCACCGTATCATGGTGCAGCATATGCCGTGATTGAAGCGACAGCACGTTTGGTTGCAACGGGATCAAACTGGTCTAAAGCACGCTTTTCATACCAAGAGTATTTCGAGCGCATGGATAAAAAAGCGGAACGCTTTGGCAAACCACTTGCAGCTCTCCTTGGCGCCATAGAAGCCCAAGAACAGCTCGGTCTACCGTCAATCGGTGGGAAAGATTCGATGAGCGGTACCTTTGAAGATATCACAGTGCCACCGACACTGATTGCCTTTGGTGTGACAACGTCTGAAACAGACCGCATTTTGTCGCCAGAGTTTAAATTACCTGATGAAAACATCTACTATATTCCCGGTGTAACGGTCGCAGATAAAATCGATTGGGACATTATCAAATCGAACTTTGACTTGCTAACTGACTTACAGGCGAAACACAAAATCACAGCAGCCATTTCCACCAAAGCAGGTGGCTTTGGTGAAGCAATTGCTCTCATGACATTCGGCAATCATATCGGTGCAGACCTTGCCTTATCTGATATTTCTGATATCATCAAAGCGCAGTTTGCTGGCTTTATCTTTACCTCACCTGAAGAAATCGCAAGTGTTACAAAAATCGGTCGCACAACGACAGACTTTAACCTCGTGGTGAATGGTGTCAGCCTTTCAGGCGAGATGTTACTTTCAAGCTATGAAAGCCCACTAGAATCAGTTTATCCGACCTTGTTTGAACAAGATGATAGCCTAGTAGAAGTTGAGACAAAAGTATCTCATGCTACAATACAAGCATCAGCTAAAATCAAGACACCGCTTGTTTATATTCCAGTTTTCCCAGGTACTAACTGTGAGTATGATACGGCTAAAGCTTTCGAAGCAGCAGGAGCTAAGGCTAAGATCGTGCCATTCCGTACTTTAGATATTTCGGATTCTATCAAAGAAATGGTTGCCAATATCGCGCAAGCGAATATTCTCATGTTTGCGGGTGGTTTCTCAGCCGCAGATGAGCCTGATGGTTCAGCAAAATTCATTGTTAACATTCTTTTGAATGAGCAAGTTAAATCAGCTATTGATGCTTTCATTGCGCATGGCGGTTTGATTCTTGGTATCTGTAATGGATTCCAGGCTTTAGTTAAATCGGGCTTGCTGCCTTATGGTCAATTTGATAGCTTGACTAATCAGTCCCCAACCTTGTTCTATAACGATGCCAATCAGCACGTTGCTAAAATGGTTGAGACAAGAATTACCAACACCAATTCACCTTGGTTGACAGGTGTGAAAGTTGGTGATATTCATACTATTCCAGTCTCTCACGGTGAAGGTAAGTTTGTCGTTTCTGAAAGGGAACTCGCTGAGCTGATTGACAATGGTCAAATCATCACACAATACGTTGATTTTGAAGGTAAGCCAAGCATGGATTCTTTCTATAATCCAAACGGCTCAGTCGCAGCCATTGAAGGCATTATCAGTAAAAACGGGCAGATTCTCGGTAAAATGGGGCATTCTGAACGTTACGAATCAGGCCTATTTAAAAATATCCCCGGTCATAAAGATCAGCAACTCTTTGAGAGTGCCGTGGCTTATTTTAGAGGCGTATAAACTTATACCGATATGCCATCAAGTGGTAACAATAAGTTTAATGGCAGTAGCTTAATCTATTTTGAGTGTATATCCAATATAAAAGCAAGTCACAGATTGATGTGGCTTGTTTTATTCTAGCAATACTCAGAAAGTGTTAAAAATAATAAGCAAATTGCCAATATTTTTCGTATATAGAGTTAGAGGATAAAAAAATGTACGAAATAAGAGAAGCAGACTACCCCATGAGACCGAGAGAACGCCTGAGAACACTTGGAGAGAAGTATTTATCTGATCAAGAATTACTCGCTATTTTACTGCGAACAGGTACGGCTCAGTCATCAGTCTTGGAGTTATCGGGTCAGATACTCCGACATTTTGAAACGCTAGAGAATTTTCGTAGGGCTAGTATTGAAGAATTGATGCAAATTTCTGGGATAGGCATGAGTAAAGCCGTTGAAATTCGAGCCATGATGGAGCTGGGCAAGCGTATCCAGACGACGGAGCGCAAACGCTATGGTCAAGTTAAGGGTGCGCAGCAATTTGCGAAGACTTTGATAGACGAGATGTCCGACTTTGATCAGGAACATCTGGTAGCAGTCTATCTGGATGGTAAAAATCAAATCATCAAAAAACGGACGATTTTTGTCGGTACCGTTAATTCAGCCAGTGCGAATCCCCGAGAGATCTTGCATTTTGCGATAAAAACCCTAGCTGCTGGGATTTTAATTGCTCATAACCATCCGTCTGGTGACCCTAAACCGTCAGAGGCTGATGTTGTCTTTACAGACCGAATGGAAAACGCCTGTGATTATATGGGTGTCAACTTGATTGATCATATCATCATCGGTCATCAACGTTATTTTTCATTTCAGGAAAGTGGCTTGATGTTTTGAATTAGAAAAATGGAACAAAAAACACGTCTAAATTAGGACGTGTGATTAGAGATTATAAACAGCGTAACGAAAGAAAGCTAAATCTTCATCACGGACATTATACATAAAGTCTGGGTGCCATTGAACGCCCAGAAAACGAAGCTGTGGGTTGATAGATTGAACTGCTTCCACCACATGATCCTCAAAGGATTTGGCAATCACTTCAAGCTGTGGTGCAATCTTCTTTAGACTTTGACGATGGAAGGAGTTGACGTGCGCTTTACGACCATAAATTGAATCAAGTGGCGAATGCTTAGAGATGAGGACATCGTGAGAAGTCTGTGTCAGTGCTTTTTCTTGCCAATGGTTCTGAATTTGCTGGTTGAGTGACCCTCCGAGGGCGACATTAACCAATTGCATGCCGCGACAGACACCAACGATTGGCTTATTTTGCTTGATAGCTTCATTGATGAGGGCAATTTCAAAGGCATCACGTTCCCGATTATAGTCGTTAGATTTGATTGTTTCAACTTCGCCATAAAATTCTGGTGCAACATTTTGTCCACCAGCTAAGACTAACTTGTCAATCATCGAAATATAACGTTTGGCTGTCATAGGATCACCAATAGGGATCATAATCGGGAGACCACCCACAAGTTGAACGGCTTTGATATAACCAGAAGGGTTATAAGAAATCGCCATATGCCCCATGTCATCTCCCGCATCCCGCCGTTCGTTTGCGGCAACACCGATGATGGGTTGTAAAGTAGTCATCATTTTTGCTCGGTATCTTTTTTATCTTGCATGAAAAATAAGAGTGTTTGAAGTTCACTTGTCAAGTCGACAGACTGAACTGTGATATTTTCTGGCACTTGGAGACGTCTCGGCGTGAAATTGAGAATGCCTTTTATCCCAGCAGCAATCAAAGTCTCAGCCACTTCTTGGGCACGGTCTGACTGCACAGAGATGATGGCAGTCTCTATATTTGAATCTGGAAGATTATTTTGAATATCTGAGATATTGTAAATAGGGATACCGTCATCAGTTTTCGTTCCAACGAGCGGGTTGCCCGCGACATCGTAGGCTTGGGTAATCCGCATTTTATTGCGGTCATGAAAACGATAGTTAATCAGTGCGCGACCTAAATTTCCGACACCAACAAGGGCAATATTGGTTTCTGCTGAGTCCCCTAATAAATTTCCGAAAAAGTCACGAAGAGCAGTCGTATCATAACCATAGCCCCGTCTACCAAGCTCACCAAACAGTGAAAAATCACGTCTGACGGTAGCAGAGTCAACGCCTAATTTTGCGGCAATCGCTTGAGAGTTAGTTCGGTCAACCTTGTCAGCCACAAATTGTTTAAAAATGCGATAATATTGCGGCAGACGTTTGGCAGTTGCCTTGGGTAAAACTTCATTAAATTTTGTGACGACCATAAAAGTAAAGACCTCCATCAGTATTCATTACTATTCTTTGTGAATAGATTACCAAAAGTTTGTGAAGTTGTCAAACAAAATAGATTTAGCGATTAGATTAACACCACCATTTGTGGTAAAATAGACCTATGATTTTACTACAAGGGAACAATATTTCAAGGACATTTGGTGCAGATGTCCTGTTTGAAAAGATAAATTTTACAATTCAAGATAATTCACGGGTTTCACTCGTCGGGCGCAATGGTGCAGGAAAGTCAACACTACTGAAAATTATTGCAGATGTGGAGACACCAAGCGCTGGTGAGATTTCAAAGACTAAAAATTTGACCATGTCTTACTTAGCTCAAGAGACTAACTTTTCATCTGAGCGGACGATTTATGATGAAATGCTCAGTGTTTTTGAGGTACAGATTAGTCAAGAAAAGCAATTACGTCAGATGGAAGCACAAATGGGAGAGCTTTCTGGTGCTGACCTCTCTAGTTTGATGACACGCTATGATAGCTTGACTGAAACATTTCGCCAAAATAAAGGGTTTACCTATGAATCTGACATCAAAAACGTCTTAAATGGTTTCAAGTTTGACGCCACATTTTGGTCGCAGTCAGTTGCAAGTCTGTCAGGCGGTCAAAAAACGCGTTTGGCTTTGGCTAAGATTTTGCTTGAAAATCCAGCTTTTTTGATTCTCGATGAGCCAACCAACCACTTGGATATTGAAACCCTCTTATGGCTTGAAAATTACTTGAAAAATTATCGTGGTGCAATTTTAATCGTCAGTCATGACCGCTATTTTTTAGATAAAGTGACGACTGAAACACTGGAATTATCACGTGGTAAATTTGAAAAATATGTTGGTAATTATAGTCAATATATCAAACTTAAAGCTGAAAAACTCGCGACACAAGCTAAACAATATGATAAACAGCAAAAAGAAATCGCTAGTCTAGAAGATTTTGTCAATCGAAACCTAGCGCGAGCATCGACGACAAAACGTGCGCAATCGAGACGAAAGAAACTCGAGAAGATGGAGAAATTGGACCAGCCACTCGCAAATGAAAAATCAGCACATTTCACGTTTTCACCAGCTATTGAATCAGGGAATGTCGTTTTAACCGTTGAAAATGGCGCGGTTGGCTATGATAAGGAAGTTTTATCAAGTCCGATTAATTTAGACGAGCGCAAATATAATTCGATTGCCATTGTTGGACCAAATGGGATTGGTAAATCGACTTTAATCAAATCTATCGTGGGTAAGATTCCCTTGATTGAAGGGACAGTTAAACTAGGCGCTAATGTTGCTATGGGGTATTATGACCAAGAACAGCGTGATTTGACGCCTTCTAATACGGTATTAGAAGAACTTTGGAAAGACCATAGTCTTGTGCCAGAGGTTGAGATTCGAAATCGTCTGGGTGCCTTCCTTTTTTCAGGGGATGATGTCCAAAAAGCTGTCGGCATGTTATCTGGTGGCGAAAAAGCACGTTTACTCCTAGCTAAGTTATCGATGCAAAATGATAATTTCTTGGTACTTGATGAGCCTACCAACCACTTGGATATTGATAGCCGTGAAGTTTTGGAAAATGCGCTGATCGATTTTGATGGCACGTTGTTATTTGTCAGTCATGACCGGTATTTCATTAACAGAGTTGCTGATAAAGTCCTTGAAATATCTGCCGAAGGCAGCAAAATTTACTTGGGTGATTACGACTATTACTTGGAGAAAAAGGCTGAGGAGGCTGAAATTGCTGTACTTTTAGCAGCAGAAAGTGATGCTATCTCAGAACAGGCAGCGCCGTCTAGTTATCAAGCCTCAAAAGATGATCAAAAATGGCGTCGGAAATTGACACGTGACATCGCAGCTTTGGACGAGAAATTGCAGGCGTTTGATGAGACGATTGCAGTCTTACATGAGCAAATGGTCGCGTCATCAGAAGACTTTGTCAGATTAGGCGAGCTACAAAAAGAACTGGATACGATTGTAGCAGAAAAAGAAGCCGTTGAAGAATTATGGCTAGAAAAATCAGAAGAACTTGGAGAATAAATAATCGTGAAACACAATACAAAAAAATATGACTATCTCATCGTTGGTGCAGGGTCATTTGGCGCAACATTTGCGCATGAGGCGGCATTGCGCGGCAAGAGGTGTCTGGTTATCGAGCGTCGTAGTCATTTAGGTGGTAATCTATATACACACCAAGAAAAAGGCATCAATGTTCACGATTACGGTGCGCATATCTTTCACACAGATAACAAACCTGTCTGGTATTATGTCAATCAATTCACTGAATTTAATGGTTATATTAATCAAGTTGTTGCTAATTTTAAAGGAGACTTGTATAATCTTCCCTTCAATATGAATACCTTTTATCAGATGTGGGGAGTAAAGACACCAGCCGAAGCGCAGGCAAAAATTGCTGAACAGCGGGAGGATGCAGGGATTACTGGTACACCTAAAAATTTAGAAGAGCAGGCGATTTCGCTTATCGGTACAGATATTTATGAAAAGCTAATCAAGGGTTACACAGAAAAACAATGGGGACGCAAAGCAACTGAATTACCAAGCTTTATTATTCGTCGCTTGCCAACACGTTTTACCTTTGATAACAATTACTTTAATCATCGTTATCAGGGGGTACCAGTAGCTGGCTATACTGCAATTTTTGATAAAATGTTAGACCACGATTTGATAGATGTACGATTAGAGACTGACTTTTTTGCAGATAAAGATACTTACTTAGCTGAATTTCCACGTATTGTTTACACTGGGATGATTGATCAATTCTTTGACTATAAATTCGGTGAGCTAGAATATCGCAGTGTTCGATTTGAATCTGAGTTACTGGCAACTGATAATGCGCAAGGTAATGCGGTCATAAACTATACAGATGCTGAAATACCTTATACACGGGTTATGGAATGGCGTCATTTTGATCAAAGTGGTGATGATGATATTACAATCTTAACTCGAGAATATCCTCAAGATTGGGATAGGACTAAAGAAGCTTACTATCCAGTCAATGATGAGAAGAATTCGACTCTATATAAACAATACCGTGCTGAGGCAAAAAAATATGAAAAAGTCATCATGGGTGGTCGTTTGGGGAACTACCAGTACTATGACATGGATCAAGTTTTTCATTCAGCACTTGTTGCGGTCAAGCAAGAATTTAAACAATAGTAAGAAAATTATCAATATCCTGACCATTTCAAACACATCTTGTGATAAAATAGTAACAGACAAAATTTGAAAGAGAGAACAATCATGCAAACACTATCTCGTGAAATTACCAAAGACTTACTTGACATCAAGGCGGTTTTTCTTCAACCTAACGATCCTTTTACTTGGGCGAGCGGTATTCAATCACCGATTTATACGGACAATCGGATTACGATTTCTTATCCAGAAGTACGCCGTCGCATTGCACAAGGCTTTGCTGACCGCATTCGTGCTGAGTTTCCTGATGTTGAAGTGATTGCAGGGGCAGCAACTGGTGGTGTGCCACACGCGGCTTGGGTTGCTGAAATCCTTGATTTACCAATGGTTTATATCCGCTCTAAAGCTAAGGACCATGGTGCAGGCAATCAAGTCGAAGGTCGCATTACTGAGCATCAAAAGATGGTCATTATCGAAGATTTGATTTCAACCGGTGGTTCGGTAATTGGAACTGCTGAGGCAGCAAGTCGTGAAGGCGCTGATGTCTTAGGTGTTGCAGCGATTTTCACTTACGAATTACCACGTGGCATTGAAAACTTTGAAAAAGCAAATCTGCCTTTGATTACACTTTCAAATTATTCTGATTTGATTGAGATTGCTAAAGAAATCGGTTATGTCGATGCGGACGAATTGGCCTTACTCAAAAAATTCAAGGACAATCAAGCGACTTGGCAAGACTAAGGGACAGAACAGTTGAACCATAGTACTTAATAGAAAAGGACCAAAATGAAACTCATAAAAAATGGCCGTGTGATAGATCCCAAAAGTCAATTTGATGCGATGGCTGATATTTTGATTGATGGTCAAAAAATTATTGCCATTGGGCAAAATTTATCGCAAAAAGGTGCTGAAATCATTGATGCGACGGGTAAGATTGTGGCACCCGGTTTGATTGATGTTCATGTCCATTTTCGTGATCCAGGTCAGACGCATAAGGAAGACATTCATACGGGTAGTCTGGCTGCGGCGCGTGGCGGCTTTACCACTGTCGTCATGATGGCCAATACTAATCCGACAGTTTCAACGGTTGAGACTTTGACAGAGGTTCTGTCATCTGCAGCGCGTGAAAACATCCATGTTAAGAGTGTTGCGACCATTACCGATAAGTTTGATGGACAGAACTTGACAGACTTTGAGGCGCTTTTAAAGGCGGGAGCGGTTGGCTTTTCTGATGATGGCATTCCGTTTGCAGATGCTGGTCGGGTGCGCCGAGCGATGCAAAAAGCAGTGGCGTTTGATACCGTTTTGGCGCTGCATGAAGAAGACCCGCAATTAACAGGTGTGCTAGGCATCAACGATGGGGCAATTGCGCATCAATGTGGTGTGACGGGTGCGCCGACGGTTTCTGAGTATAGTATGGTGGCGCGTGATGTCATGTTAGCGTTGGATACGAAGGCGCGTGTCCATTTTCAGCATTTGTCAGCAGGGACATCAGTTGATGTCGTTAGATTTGCTAAGTCACTTGGTGCGCAGATCACGGCGGAAGTCACACCTCAGCATTTTTCAATCACAGAAGAAGCGATTTTGACGCATGGTACGAATGCTAAGCTCAATCCGCCTTTGCGTCGTGCAGCTGATATTGAGAAGTTGATTGTCGGCTTGCAAGACGGCACAATTGATGTCATTGCGACGGATCATGCACCGCATACACACGCTGAAAAAGATCAAGAAATCACGAAGGCACCATCTGGTATGACTGGTCTAGAAACATCGTTATCACTTGGCTTGACGCATTTGGTTGCGCCGGGTCATCTGTCTTTGATGGCTCTATTAGAAAAAATGACTAGCAATCCAGCACAAGTTTTGCGCTTAGATGCAGGTTATTTAGCTGAAAATGGACCAGCTGATCTTGTGATTTTTGATGCGGATGCGGTGCGTGAAGTTAAGAATGACTTTGTCTCTAAATCTAGTAATTCACCGTTTGTTGGTAATCAATTACAAGGCGTGATTGATTATACGATTTGTGATGGTGAGATTGTTTATCAAGGTTGATGAGATAAATTATTAATTTAAATATGATTTTAGAAGATGGTGAAGGCATCATCTTCTTTCGTTTTAAACGCAATAGAAGGAGGTTCGAGTGAAATGTTTTAGTGATGAGTCATTTAAGGTCTTTGACGTAGAAGGATTAGATGAGCGAATGGCTGCCATTCGTGCTGACATTCAACCGATTTTTGCAGAAATAATGGCAGAAGTTTCAGCGCGTTTGACTGCTTTTGTCGGGTATGAGACTTTCGTACACATTGCCCAACATCGAAGACGTACGAGATATGCGCCTGAAAATACATGGTCGGCGATTTCTGATAATAAGCGTGGTTACAAGTCTCAGGCTCATTTACAGTTAGGACTTTGGGATAACTATGTCTTTATGTATTTATCAATTATTGATAACCCTGCCAAACGTGAACAATATGCGGACTATTTAGCTGAACATCATGATTTTCCAGATGACTTTGTCTATTCACTGGATCATACCAAACCTGAATTTTTCTCTGTAACTGAAGGCTTAGAGAAAGGAATCCAGCGATTACACGATGTGAAAAAGGGTGAATTTGAGGTCGGGCGGATTATTTCCCGAGATGCTAAAATTTGGCAAAAAAATCCGCAAGCCTATATTTTAGAGACTTTTGAGACTTTGTTCCCACTTTATCAGCACTTAAATGCTTAAAAACTATCAATGTATAGTTTCAGACTGAAGACAACCCCCAAAAATTATTTGAGAGTTGTCTTTTTTCTTAAATGGCATTATTTTTTGCGATATTGATTGGGTGTGAGCTGATATTTTTCTTTGAATTTTTTAGAAAAATAATCTACTGTTTGATAGCCGACTTGTTCTGAAACCTCATAAATTTTTAGATGTGTCGTCGTGAGTAAATCAGTGGCTAAAGTCAATCGTTTCAATGTGATATAATCTAACAAATTTTGATTAGTAAGTGCTTTAAAGTAGCGGCTAATATATTTTTTAGATAAGTGTAGTTGTTCTGATAATTCATCCATAAGAAAAGGATTTGCTAGTTCTTCTTGGATGATGCTCTGGCATTTTTTCAGAAAAGCTAATGCTTTGTCGGATAAATTTGATAAGTTTTCAAAATCAAAGGTTTGTCGTCGTGCTTGTTTTTGTGCCAAAAGAGGGCTGATTTTAGTCAAAAGATACGTCATTTTAGTTTCTGTAAATGGTTTTTCAATATAGTCCAAAGCATTGAGTCTAAGTCCTTCGACAGCATAGCTAAATTCAGTAAAAGTGCTGGCAAGAATGACAGGTACATTGTCATTATCTGCTCTAAGTTGACGTAAAAATTCGATACCGTTCATTATTGGCATTCTAATATCTGAGATAATGAGATCAAACTGTTCAGTTTTGAGTATATCTAGGGCAGCAACCCCATTTTCCGCATAGTTGCTGATAACAAAATCATTTGTCTGGAAAATAGGGTATGTTGAAAAAATCAATTGATAGCTAGGATATTCATCATCGACTAATAGTATTTTATACATATTCAATTTCCTTTATATTTACCAATTCGTACTGTAATGTAGCTGATATAGCAAGAAAAGTTTAGACAAGCCACTTGACCATACTTTCTCTGAATAAATTGTGTCTGGAGGTCAAGGAATAGCAGCTAAATTGAATGACTCTAGGAGTGCTGACGCCTCTAGAAAGTTATAATTTTTTAAAGCTTCTTCTAACTCCTGTGAGACAGAATAGTTTTTTACTAATTCAAATGCCATTGGATTGGCATTTTTGACCATTATTTTGAGTTGTGCCAGCACCTCTGCATTTAAAGTAGGTTTCTCAGACTTCTGTCTTCCTTTTTCTTCAAAATCAATTTTAAAGTATGCGGCACTTTCTTCAAATAATTTGATATAATGCGGTAACCAGTTGAGATGTTTTAACTGTTCAACTTCAACTGTTTTTTGATAAATTTTTTGTAATTTTAAATTTCCAGATAAACCTTTAAGATCATGGAGTAAGTGCTCTCGCTCAGGTAAACTTAAACGATTCATATGACGAATTTGAGGTAAATAATCTTTGAAAAATACTGATCGAAAGTGGTTGAAGTTACGATCTTGTACATCTTTGCTCATTTTTTCAAAAATTAAGCTTTCTAATTTGTCAAAATCAATTGGTTTAGCCAGATAGCCATCCATACCAGCAGCAAGTGCGAGAGTTAATCGTTCTTTTTCGACATCTGCTGTTAAAGCGATGACTTTGGTTTTAGTATGACGACCATTTTCTTGCCGTAGTTTTTTGACGATGTCAATACCTGAAATATCCGGCAAACGTAGGTCTAAAAGGATAAGATCGAAATCTTCTGTTTGCAGTTTCTCCAAAGCTTTATAACCAGTTTCAGCAGTTACAACATTGGAACCATAATGCTTGATAATGTTTGAAGTCATCTGAAGATTAAGGAGATTATCATCAACTAACAAGATCTTTTTGGATGATGGTTCTGTCAGTAGAGGTTTAAACATAACTTCATGTGGCATAGTTTGAATAGATTTCTCTAATTTTAAATGAATGGTAAAGGTTGTCCCTTGTGCCTCAATACTTTTTACAGTTATACTTCCGCCCATTTTTTCGATAATTTTTTGGCTAATAGGCAATCCTAATCCTGTACCAGCAGATTTTGATGGAGGTAAATCATCAATTTGTTCAAATGCTTTAAAGATTCGATTTAAATTTTCTGTTTTAATCCCGATACCATTATCAATTACTTGGATTTTGAGATACATATTTTGAGTTGGTAATTTGGCTAAAAATTCTTCACGAACTTTGAGACACACAAAACCATCGGTTGTAAATTTAATGGCATTGTTGATAAGATTGATGAAGACCTGACGCAGTCGTTCTTGATCAGCGTAGACTTTATCAGTGGATAGAGCCGCAAAATCTAAGCTCAAATTTATTTGTTTTGCAGTAGCACTAGGTTGATGTAAAGCAATGATTTCTTCGAATAGCCTTTGAAGTGAAAAATGAATTGGGTTGAGTATAAGACCTCTTTGCTCAATTTTTTCAAAGTCAAGTACATTGTTAATCATCCTAATTAAATGATCACTGGATTGTGAAATGATGGTAAGCTGTTGTGATTGTTCTTCTGATAAATTTGTTTTTTTCAGGAGATGGATATGACCTGATATGGCATTTAAGGGAGTTCTGAGTTCATGGCTTGTTTCAGATAAGAAGTTACTTTTAAGTTTTGTAACGGTAATCATTTGATGATAGAGTTGATTAAAATTTTTAGCAAAGGCATGAAGTTCTGCAGAGCCTTGAGGTATCAAAGGCGGCGTATCATCTGTCCAATCTCTAGATTCAAGTGATTGTGTATAATGTTGAATGGGATGGACAACATAGCTGAAAAATAAGATCAAAATCGCCAAAAATATCAGAAGCATAAGGAATTGTGTTAGTAATTCGATATGAATGGCTAAATTTGTATTTTCCTTTGAAACCTGTGTTTGTTGATTAAGACGAGATAAGATGGCAGTTCTAAAACGTTGGATATTATGTGTAATAATTTGTTGCTCATCAGTGTAATTGGTACTAAATAATAGCAGCTGTGCTTTATTTTGCTGTGCTTGGGGACTTAGAGTTTGCTCTGTCCAATTGAGCTGATAATTTTGAACGAGATGAGGTAGGTCCTCACTTTTTAATGCAAGAGATGTAGTTGTGAGTTTAATTGCGCGTAGTTGAGTATAATATAAGAGTGTTGTATTTTCTTCAACAATTCGCCAATACTTGCTTTCATATTTGGGTAGAGATGTCTTTTTGAGCTGATTAATTTTAGTTTTGATGGACAGCATTTCGCCACCATTAGATAAAAAATTTCTTAAGTGTGTTAAATCATGTGTCATGACAAACAACTCAGCTTCTCTTGTCTGATAAGTGATGAGATTATTTTGTGCATCAATTAATTTTTGAGCAGCCTCTTGATGTTTTTGCGCTTCACGATTTTTAGCAAGATGATGTTGTAGATTGAAAATTGACAGGATTGAAAAGAAGATCATGGCAAAAAAAGCAATCGAAATAAAGCTGTAAATCTGTTTTTGACTTAAGAGAGTTGGTTTTTTCATCCTGTTTTCCTATAATTTGATATAATGTTTTTACGATTACTTGAATGAATCAAAAATGTGATGAGACATTACTACAAAAATCTCAGTTGATGTGTTGCTGATTCTAGACTCTTTACACGGTTTATTGGTTGACTGAGCTACAAATCTTGAAAGTAAAGTCTGTGGGTTCACTCCAGAACGATTGTCTCTGAGAAAAGGCTCAGTAGTCAAGTAAAATTAATGCCAATTAGGTAGAAATCGTAGTGATTAATCACTACTAGAATAATTATAGGAGACAAACGATGTTTAAACGCAATATTCTAATTGTTGATGATCAATCACACCAAATACGATTAATTTCTCACATCTTAAATGAGTTGGATGTTGAGATAGCTGTTGCACGCACGACCGACCGGGCTTTAAATGTGATGGCTCACATCCTACCAGATTTAATCTTACTAGATGTTCAGTTGAGTGACAAAGATCTAAATGGTTTTGAGTTTTGCCGTCGTCTAAAAAGTGATACACAATTTTGTGATATTCCTATTTTATTTATGACAGCCAACCGAGATAATTATACGATTGATCAATCTTTTGAAGTTGGGGGAGCAGACTACATTGCGAAACCTTTTACTTCAAGAGGGCTGAAAGCGCGCGTGGTGAACCAATTGATGCTAGTCAAAGAAAAACGGCAAAGTCAGCTCGCATACGATGAATTAAATCAATTTGTTCATACAGTATCACATGATTTAAAATCTCCTTTGTTGTTGATTGAGCAACTTGCGCAATGTCTGATGACAGAAAATCTACCAAAAGACAATAGACAGGCATTTATCTTGCAGATGATTGAAAAATGTCAGCAAACAACGGAGATGATAACAAGACTTTTAGAATTAGCGAAGTTATCAGAAGTTGAAGTTGCACAAGAAGAAATAAGAATTGATACGTTGATAAATGAGTTAGTGCTTGATTTTAAACAGCTGTATCCGAATCAAATTTTTCAAGTTGAAGTGGGGAAGTTACCGATTATTAAGGGAGATAGCACCTTGCTGTATTTGCTATTTCAAAATGTGCTTTCCAATGCTTTTAAATTCTCTCATAAAGTAGCACAACCCGTAATTGAAATCTTGTCATTGATATCAACAGATACTGTTGAAATTATTATAAGAGATAACGGTGTCGGTTTTGATGTGAAACAAGCTCAAAAATTATTTCAAATATTTGAACGTCTTCACAAAACAACGGAATTTGAGGGAACAGGTGTTGGCTTGGTGATTAGCCGAAAAATTATGGCTAAACATGGCGGTCAAATTATCTTGAATTCGGATGGTAATCGAACAACTGCTCGTTTAATCTTTCCCCAAAATAAGATTATTTTTTAGAATTTTCAAAATTCGTTACTTCAAATTATACCATGATTTTGACAAAATGCAATATTATGTCATAAAATCTAACATGAAATTCAAAAAGTAGAAAATGTAGGGTAAAAAGTTCTTTTTATCCTGTTTTTTATTGTCTAAATTTTCAGTATACTTATCATATCAGCTGAAATAACATTGTCATTAGAAATAACAGATAATCGGAGGAAAAGAAATTGAAAAATTGGAAAAGTATGATGAGATATATGGTTACTTTGGCAATAGGTGCTGTCCTTTTATCAGCTTGCTCATCAAGTGCATTGAAGGAGGCAAGCGGTGGAGAGGAAAAGAGTCAGACGGATAGCAAAACAATTGAAGTTGGTATCCTTCATTCTTTAAGTGGTACGATGGCAATGTCAGAAACATCGGTTCGGGATGCTGAACTTCTTGCAATCGAGGAAATTAATGCAAATGGTGGGGTTCTTGGTAAACAAATCAAGCCAATTATTGAAGATGGTGCCTCAGATAATGCGACATTTTCAGAAAAAGCGACAAAACTTTTAGAACAAGATAAGGTTGCAACGGTTTTTGGATGTTGGACTTCTTCTTCTCGGAAAGCCGTTCTGCCAGTTTTTGAAAAAGATAATGGTCTCTTATGGTATCCAGTTCAATATGAAGGTATGGAAAGCTCACCGAATATTTTTTATACAGGTGCAGCACCCAATCAACAAATTGTCCCAGCTATTGAGTATGCTAGTGAAAATTTGGGTAAGAAAGTGTTTTTAATTGGCTCTGATTACGTCTTTCCTCGGACAGCTAATGCGATTATCAAAGCACAAGCTACATCACTTGGCATGACAATTGTTGGCGAAGAATATACACCGATGGGACATACAGATTATTCGACCATTGTTCAAAAAATAAAAGATGCAAAACCTGACTTTGTTTTCAATACACTGAATGGTGATTCTAATGTTGCCTTTTTCAAACAATACAAAGATGCTGGAATTTCAGCAGCAGATACGCCAACGATTTCTGTTTCAGTTGCTGAGGAAGAGGTTGCAGGGATAGGTGCTAAATATCTAGAGGGACACTTAACATCATGGAACTACTATCAAACGACAGATACACCTGAAAATACAGAGTTTGTCAAAAATTATAAAGCTAAATATGGTGAAAAAAGGGTAACAGATGATCCAATTGAAGCGGGGTATGATGCCGTCTATTTATGGGCAGCAGCAGTTGAAAAGGCGGGAACAACAGATGTTGATGCCGTCAAAAAAGTTGCTTCAGGAATTACTTTTGATGCACCGGAAGGTCAAGTCAAGATTGATGGTAATAATCAACATATCTATAAAAAAGTCCGTATCGGGAAAGTCAACAAAACAGGCTTGATTGACCAAGTTTGGGAAACAAAAGAGGCGATTAAACCTGATCCATATTTAAAAGGATATGCTTGGGCTAAAGGCTTATCAGCTGAACAGTAAATTGACACGCAGCCAATCGTAAAATTAAGATAGTTTTGTCTTAATTTTATATTTGGTTGTGTATCTAGAAATGGAAAGTGAGTGTTTATGGCAACAGTTATAATGCAGTTGTTTAATGGGATTAGTGTTAGTTCCATTCTCTTTATGGCAGCAATTGGCTTAGCGATTACTTTTGGTCTTATGGGAGTAATCAATATGGCACATGGTGAGTTCATCATGATTGGTGCCTATACAACGTATGTGATTCAAGTACTTTTCAAGGCTCATGTCCCTCAAGCTTTCTTCGATGGGTATATTGTTGTAGCCTTAATCAGTTCTTTTGTTATGGCAGGTATCTTTGGCTTAGTACTCGAAAAATTAGTAATTAATCGATTATATGAACGACCGGAGGACTCGCTTCTGGTAACTTGGGGCGTGAGCCTCATTTTACAACAGTTGGCAAGATCTATCTTTGGTGCACCAAATGTTAGTGTGACACCGCCATCGTTTTTGGAGAATAGTCTGAAGCTAACCGAACATATTCAGTTGCCATATAATCGTCTATTTATTCTTTTATTAGCTTTAGTGAGTTTATTTGGTGTCTATTATCTACTTTATAAGACGCGTCAAGGGCGGAATATTAATGCGGTAATGCAAAATCGTGACATGGCAGCAGCCCTTGGAATTAATACGAAAGCAGTTGATGCTTCAACTTTTATGATTGGTTCAGGTTTAGCGGGATTAGCAGGTTGTGCTTTGACTTGGATTGGCGCAATTGGTCCAAATCTTGGGACATCTTACATTATCGATGCTTTTATGGCAGTTGTTGTCGGTGGTGCGGGCACAATTATTGGCGCTGTCTTTGGTGCAAGCTTTATCGGTATTGGTGGCACAGAATTTGAGTTTCTGACAAGTTCTTCTATCGGAAAAGTATTGATTTTTACATCTGTTGTGATCTTGCTACAATTTAGGCCAAAAGGTATTTTTGCTAGACGTATCCGTGCTTTGGAGGATTAGTATGACTTTAGAAAAAATAAAACAATTTGTGAGTCATCATGGCAGACTGTTGCTAATTTCAGCAGTTTTCCTTATTTTGGCATTGTTACCATTTTATACTTCAATGTTTAGAGTCACACTTTTTGCGAAATTTATGACTTTTGCGATTGTGGCACTTGGTCTGGATATGATTTGGGGGTATACTGGCATTCTTAGTCTTGGACATGGCGTTTATTTTGGTTTAGGTGGTTATTGTATGGCCATGTACTTGAAATTAGCTGCCACACCAAATGGTTTGCCGGATTTCATGGTTTGGACAGGGATTAAAAAATTACCAGCGATTTGGTCTCCTTTTCAATATCCAATACCTGCACTGGTTATGGTTGTTTTGGTACCAGTCCTGTTAGCAGTGATTATTGGTACGTTGACCTTCTTAAATGGTATCAAAGGTGTCTATTTTTCCATTTTATCTCAAGCTTTGGCCATGATAATGACAACTTTGTTGATTGGTTCTCAGGCAATCACTGGTGGTTCAAATGGGTTGACGAATTTTATAAGTTTTATGGGGATGGATCTCAAAAATCCGATGATAAAAATTCGTCTGTTCTATGTGACCTTACTGATATTGATTTTGATATTTGCACTTTGCTATTTTGTGACCAAAAGAAATGCAGGAAAGTTATTAATTGCCATTAAAGGTGGAGAAAATCGAGTTCGATTCATAGGTTATGATGCCGCTAAATACAAAATTTTTGTTTATAGTCTATCTGCTGCTATTGCAGGTATTGCTGGAGCACTTTATGTCCTTCAGGTTGGCATCATTTCACCGTCTGAAGTAGGGATTGCTTTTTCGATTGAAATGATTATATGGGTTGCGATTGGTGGCAAAGGAACTTTAGTAGGTGCTGTTATCGGGGCGCTCCTAGTTAATAATCTAAAAACAACAATTTCAGAGACTTATCCAACGATTTGGCCATATTTTATTGGTGGGATTTTTGTCTTGGTCATGCTTTTTCTGCCAAATGGTCTCATGTCTTTAAAAGCTATTCCTACACAAATCACGCAATTTATGGTGAAACGTCGATTGTCAAAGATAGTTCACATACAGCAAGAGGAGTTAAGCAATGACTAATCAAACAATAGAAAAACCAATACTCAGTATTGAAAGTATCAATATCCAATTTGGTAACTTTAAAGCAATTAAAAATGTTTCTACTGAAATCCGAAATAATGAAATTCGTTTTTTTATCGGTCCTAATGGTGCTGGAAAAACAACAGTTTTAGATGCGATTTGTGGCAAAACAAAAGTGACAGATGGCAAAATTCAATATTTTGGAGATAAACGTTTTGAGTTGACTAAAATGCGTGACTATAGCATTGCTTCAAGTGGTGTGGGTCGAAAGTTTCAGGCACCCTCTATTTTTGGCGGCATAACAGTTGCTGAAAATATTGAACTAGCTGTTATTGAACAACGTTCTGTAATGGCGACTTTGTTTAAGGGAATATCCAAAGAACAAAAAGATTATGTTGACTATGTCTTATCCTTTATCGGACTTGCGAATAAACGTCATTACTTTCCAGGAGGTCTTTCTCATGGTCAAAAACAATGGTTGGAAATCGGCATGTTGATGGCTTCAAAGCCGAGTTTATTGTTACTAGATGAACCAGTTGCTGGTATGGGGAGAAGAGAAACAGAACAGACAGCAGCACTACTTTTGAAACTAAAAAAAGAATGTTCGATTATCGTTGTTGAGCATGATATGCAGTTCGCCCGAGATGTCTCGGATTCAGTGACAGTGTTTCATGAAGGGCAGATTATCGACGAAGGGACTATGAAAAATGTTCAGAACAATCAGCAAGTCATTGATGTTTACTTAGGACGCGGAGGAGAATGATGCTAAAAGTTTCAAAAATTTCTGCGACATATGGCGAAGGAACCGTTCTACGTGATGTTAGTTTAGATATTATTAAGGGCAGAGTGACTTGCTTGATAGGGCGCAATGGTGCTGGTAAAACAACAACGGCTAAAGCTATTATGGGTTTGGTGGCAACGAGTGGCACTGGCATCAAAATTGATGATAAAGAAGTGTTAAATACTCCGATATATGAACGGGCACGTTCAGGTATTGGCTATGTACCTCAAGGGCGAGATATTTTTCCAGAACTGACGGTTAAGGAAAATCTGTTGTTAGGACTGGAAGCTAAAAATGGTAAAGGTGTAATTCCAGATTATATATTTGATGTTTTTCCGATTTTAAAAACATTTTTAAATCGGAAAGGTGGAGATTTGTCAGGTGGTCAACAACAGCAATTGGCAATTGCAAGAGTGCTTGTATCAGAGCCAAAAGTCTTAATATTAGACGAACCAACAGAAGGCATTCAACCATCCATTATTAAAGACATTGGTCGTGTTATTAAATCTTTAAAAGATGATATCGCTATTTTGATTATTGAGCAATATCTGGAATTTGTTTTGGATATTGCTGATTACTGTTATGTTTTGGAAAATGGTCGAATCGAGATGCAGGGCGAGACATGTATTTTAGATAAAGATAGACTTCAAACCATTATGGCTTTATAAGTTATCGGGACAAAAAGGAGAAAATTTTTATGCATATGGCAAATCATTTAGTGTCGCCAGAAGTCGGAAGCGCGATGTTTTTAGTAAGTTCAGCAGGTATTGGCTATGCCATAAGAAAAATTAAAAGTAATCCCAAACAACTAGAACGATCTGATATTGGTTTGTTTGCAGCAAGTAGTGCTTTAGTTTTCACAGCACAGATGGTCAACTATTCTCTCCCCTTGACAGGAGCTAGTGGTCATATTGTAGGGGGTGTTTTGTTAGCACTTTTGTTTGGACGGGCACCTTCAACACTAGCTATGAGTGTCATTTTGACCTTGCAAAGTTTAATTTTTGCAGATGGCGGCCTATTTGCTCTAGGAGCCAATATTTTCAATATGGCGATTATTCCTTGTCTGATTGTTGTCCCTTTGATGCAAAAACTAATTGGTCAATCTCGTGCACTGCTTCCCATAATAGCAACGATAGTCAGTCTACAGTTAGGGGCATTTTTAGTCGTTGTTGAGACACAAGCATCTCAAATTACAACCTTGCCTTTTGGTGATTTTTTGTTACGGATGCAGCCAATTCATTTGGCGATTTCTCTGATTGAAGCGGTGGTGACGGTTGGTCTTTTAGCCTTAATTCAAAAAATAAAAGGAAAGCGTCAAGCTGTTTATATGTTGTCAGGTTTAGCGTTTGCTGTCGGTGCTTTTGTGTCATTACTTGCGTCTCAAATACCAGATGGTTTGGAGTGGGCAAGCGAAAAAACGAGTTCTGGCATAAGTCTGACAAGTCAAGACAATCTTCTCCAAGCCGCTGAGAAATTTCAAACAAGTTTAGCCTTCTTACCTGATTATAGTTTTGCAACTATTCATGCTAATGAAATGTTGGGAACAATGCTATCTGGTATTTTAGGTTGCGCACTAACTCTATTTGCAATTGCTTGTCTTAGTCTTTTATTGGTTCAAAAACCAACTTTGCTATCTAAGACGTAGAGGAAGGTCAAAATATGCGTTTAACTCAAAGAGAACAAGAAAAATTATTAATAGTTGTGGCAGCAGATTTAGCCTATCGTCGTCAAAAACGCGGTTTAAAATTAAATTTGCCAGAGGCTACAGCGATTATTACTTATGAAATATTAGAAGGCGCGCGTGATGGTCAATCAGTTGCTGCGTTGATGGATTCGGGGACAAGAATACTAACAGTAGACGACGTTATGACAGGTGTTTCAGAACTAATCCATGATGTTCAGGTAGAGGCGACTTTCCCTGATGGGACAAAGCTTGTCACTGTACATCGACCTATTAGATAAAGGAGAGTGTGATGATTCCAGGAGAGATTAAAACATATGGCCCACCGATAATCTGTAATGCTGATAAGGCTTATCAAACACTGGAGGTGCTTAATCGAGGCGATAGACCTGTTCAAATTGGCTCGCATTTTCATTTTTTTGAAGTGAATGATAGCCTAATTTTTGATAGAAAGCAAGCTTTTGGCTATCGCCTTAATATTCCAGCGGGGACAGCAGTGCGATTTGAACCGGGGGATGCTAAAACAGTTGATTTGGTAGCATTAGGTGGCAAACGTGAAGTGTACGGCCTTAACTTCAAGACCAATGGTGCTTTGGATAAAGAAATTGGGGGTTTTGAAAATGAATCATGATAAAGCTCAATCTCCTTTAAAGATGAGTCGTCGACAATATGCCGAGCTCTACGGCCCGACAACAGGTGATATTGTAAGATTGGCTGATACCGAACTTTTTCTGGAAATTGAAAAAGATTTGACGGTTTATGGCGAAGAAATGGTTTTCGGTGGTGGCAAGGTTATTAGAGAAGGGATGGGACAAAATTCTCGTTTAGTGAGAGAGGAGGTACCAGATTTACTGCTTACAAATGCGATTATTTTAGATTATACAGGCATTTATAAGGCTGATATTGCCGTAAAAGATGGTCTGATTGTTGCAATCGGTAAAGCTGGCAATCCAGATATTCAAGATGGTGTGACGATTCCAATAGGTGCAGCAACTGAAGTGATTGCAGCAGAAGGTAAAATTATCACTGCTGGGGGGATTGATACACACATTCACTACATCTCTCCTCAACAAGTGACGGTAGCAATCGAAAATGGCATCACAACAATGATTGGAGGTGGCACGGGGCCTGCGGAAGGAACAAATGCGACGACTTGTACACCAGGGGCTTGGTATATCGAAAAGATGCTACAGGCAGTTGATAATCTGCCCATGAATTTTGGTTTTCTAGGAAAAGGACACGCTGCTGTAAAAGCACCACTAATTGAACAAATTGAAGCTGGTGCAATTGGCTTGAAAATTCATGAAGATTGGGGAGCAACTTATGCGTCAATTGATACCTCATTAACTGTTGCAGATGACTACGATGTGCAAGTTTCTATTCATACAGATACACTCAATGAATCTGGATTTGTTGAACATACTAAATCTGCTTTTAAAAATCGTGTGATTCACACCTATCATACGGAAGGGGCAGGAGGCGGTCATGCACCTGATATCATCTCATTAGCAAGTGAACAAAATGTTCTGCCCTCTTCAACCAATCCAACCATGCCTTTTACAATAAATACGATTGATGAGCATTTGGATATGCTGATGGTTTGTCATCATCTCAATCCAGAAATTCCTGAGGATGTTGCCTTTGCTGATTCACGCATTCGAGAAGAAACGATAGCTGCAGAAGATGTCTTGCATGATTTGGGTATTTTTTCAATGATGTCTAGTGATTCTCAAGCTATGGGAAGAATTGGTGAGACGATTATCAGAACATGGCAAACAGCATCCAAGATGAAGGCGCAACGTGGTTCGCTTCCTGAGGATACCGAAAAAAGTGATAATTTCCGAATTAAACGCTACCTGTCTAAATATACGATAAATCCAGCCATTACCCATGGCATTTCAGAAGATGTTGGGTCTATTGAAGTTGGGAAATTTGCAGATTTAGTACTTTGGACACCCGCTTACTTTGGTGTAAAACCTGATAGGATTATTAAAGGGGGGGTGATTGCACATAGTGTGATGGGCGATCCAAATGCTTCTATTCCGACACCACAGCCTGTACTTTATCGACAAATGTTTGGTGGTATTGGTACTGCTGTTAATCAAACATCTATTTCATTTGTTTCACAAATCGCTATCAATCAGCACGTTGGTAAAAGATATGGTCTGAAAAAACAACTTAAAGCTGTTAAAAATATTCGACATTTAAGCAAACAGGATATGAAATTTAATGGTGAAACACCTCAAATAGATGTCAATCCTCAAACTTACGAAGTTAAAGTAAATGGTCAAAAAGTAACCTGTCGCCCTGTTGGTGTGCTTCCTTTGGCACAACGTTATTTCTTATTTTAGAAGGAAAATGATGATAATAGAAAAAATAATTGGCAACGTAAATGATAGCGCGAAGCAAAAACAAGTGAAACATCTGGAAAAAATTTATTTAGATAATCAAGCTCTAGCCAAAAGACTTCACCGTGTTCTCAGCGATCATGGCAATGAATTTTTAATTAAATTACCAACTGGGCAACATCTTCATGTCGGGGATATTATTGCTGAAACAGCTGATAATCGAGTGATTATTGCTGTCAATAGTGAAGATATTCTGATCATTCGACCTCAAAATATACAAGATATGGGGGAAATTGCGCATGCTCTGGGCAATCGTCATTTGCCAGCACAATTTATAGCTGATACGATGATTGTGCAATATGATTATCTTGTTGAAGAGTTGCTAGAAAAAATGGGCTTAACATTTGAAAGAGAAAGTCTTGAGATGGTCATACCATTTCAACACGTGGATCATAAACATGTCTAAATTACATCTTTATCAGTTAATTGATTCCAACTTTCCAACTGGTATGTTTAGTCATTCTTTTGGCTTTGAAACTTACCTACAGCATGAAATGATTACATCTCCTGATGATTTCAAAAAATGGTTGTTAGTCATGATACAAGATCAATTAGTCTATCAGGATTTATTGGCAATGCGGGGTGTATTTGAGGATTTAACAGTTGACAATTTGCTGATTTGGACACAAAAGCTCCATGCACAGACAATGGCAAAAGAAGTTCGTCAAGGGAATCAACGGATGGGACAACAATTTTTCCAATTATTTGAAAAAATTGCTCCTAGTTCCTTACTAGACGACTATGGTAAAGCGCTAAGTCAAGCCAATTTGCAACCTCATTCAGCGATGGTGTTTATCATTATTGCTAGGAGAGAGGCAGTGAGTGAACAGGAGTTACTATTAGCCTATGCTTACGGTGTCATGAGTGCCTTGGTTCAAAACGGCGTTAGAAGTGTACCACTGGGTCAGGTAGCAGGGCAACGGCTTATTTTAGAGTTGGCAAGTGAATTAGAGGATGTGATACATAAAGTAATCAATGAGTTGACAATTGCAGACTTTGGCTTGGCCTCCCCAGCACTAGAAATTCGACAGATGCAACATGAATGGCTTAGAGCTAGAAATTTCATGTCTTGATGCTGCACATTGCACAAATGAAAGGAATAAAGAAGATGGACACAATCAAAATTGGTATAGGTGGACCAGTCGGATCTGGAAAAACATTTCTCATCGAAAAATTGATAGCTAGATTGAAAGATGAGGTTAAGATGGCTGTAGTCACCAATGATATTTATACCAAGGAGGATGCCAAGTATTTGATTCAAAATTCTTGCTTAGCGTCAGACCGCATTATTGGTGTAGAAACAGGTGGCTGTCCTCATACTGCAATTCGTGAAGATACTTCTATGAATATTTCAGCTATCCAAGAACTTGAAACGCGTTTCCCAGATATAGCGCTAATTTTTGTAGAATCTGGAGGGGATAATTTAGCAGCGACTTTTAGTCCAGAATTAGTTGATTTGAGTATCTATATCATTGATGTTGCACAGGGTGAAAAAATTCCCAGAAAAGGTGGACAAGGTATGATTAAAAGTGATTTATTTATAATAAATAAAATTGATTTAGCACCTTATGTCCATGCTAATCTTGAGGTAATGGCATCAGATACCAAGATGTATCGACCGACAAAACCAACCATATTTACGAACTTAGAAGACGGAACAGGTTTGTCAGCTGTCGTTTCTTGGATTAAAAAATATGCTTTATTTGCCAATGAATAACACTTATACAGGACAAGTGAGCCTTGATTTTACACTTAGAAATGGCAGAACAATTGCGACTAGAACTTTTCATCAAGGTGTTAGTAAAATATTGCAGCCACAATATTTAACAGATCAACTTCAAGTCACCTATTTTTTACTGAATCTAGGTGGAGGTGGAGTAGCTGGTGACACCTACCGTCAAGATTTTAAGTTAGATAAAAAAGTTCAGGTTCATCTGACAACACAGTCAGCGATGAAAATTTTCACAGCAAATGGTGGTAAGCCAGTTAGCCAGAAAACAAAAATCAGTCTGGCAGATGATGCTTTGTTGGAATATATCAATGATCCAGTGATTTTATACGAAGGTGCCAAATATTGTCAGACAACAGTTATTGATTTAACATCACGTTCACATTTGTTTTTTGTTGACAGCCTCACACAAGGTTGGGATGAATTAAATCAGGGGTTTAAATATGATGAGATTGATAACAGTTGTCAAATCATCGTTGATGGTCGATTAGAAGTACTGGATCGTCTGCGTTTAAGACCACAAAATACTGATTTAGTTGCGCTAGGAAGATTGGAAAAATACACCCATCTGGCTTCTGGATGGGTTATCACACCGTCTATTGCTCCCCTTGCGTTTGGTGATGTTGTAGAAAGATTAGAACAAAAGTACGATGTACTTATAGGGATTTCAGAACTCTCTATTTTAGGATTTTCTTTTAGGATTTTAGCCCAAAATAGTCAGCTGATTTTGCAGTTAATTACTGAATTAAGAACGATTTTTAGAAAGGTAACTGATCTACCCGTTATCACGGAAAATAGAAAATATTGAAAAATGCTTGAATAGCTAAGTAGTCTGCACTTCAATATAAAATATAAAAGAAATTTGAAGCAAATCTAAGTCAGGCTTTCGTCTTTGTGCGGAGGTCTGTTTTTGTTGTCGTTTCAAAAATATCTATTTAACTTGATACTTATTCATTAAAAAACTCTTGATAAAAGACTATGACCAAAGCTCAAAAAGGCATATTTGAATAAATTATAAAATAGAGAAACTATAAGAAATCAGTGTTTTCAGAAACGAATTTCAAGCAATTCTACTAATGTTGAGACTTTTGTCTTCAATTTGAAACTATCATCTTATATAGTTATTTTGTATAGCTATCTATAATTTCATCATAGTTTTAAACTATGCTTAGTCATGGTAAAATAGAGGAATGATATGAGAGGAGGGATAGGATGCCTGTAAAAGTAAATAATCAGCTACCAGCCGTCAAGCTATTAGAAGCTGATAATATTTTTGTCATGGATGAAGCGAGAGCTGCACAACAAGATATTAGAACTTTAAAGATTTTGGTGGTCAATCTGATGCCTCGTAAAATGGTGACTGAAACGCAGTTGTTGGCTTTATTATCTAATACGCCTTTGCAAATCAATGTTGATTTTCTACATATGATGACGCATCACTCTAAAAATATTACGCAAAATCATCTGGATACTTTCTATAAAAGTTTTGATGATATCAAGGCTGATTATTATGATGGCATGATCGTAACAGGTGCGCCTGTGGAAAATTTAGCGTTTGAAGCTGTCGATTACTGGGATGAGTTACATCAGATTTTAGATTGGTCACGCACGCATGTTTATTCAACGCTACATATTTGTTGGGGAGCACAAGCGGGATTATATGCACGCTATGGTATTCCTAAACACCCCTTGACACAAAAGTTATGGGGGGTTTATCATCAGACGGTAGAAAATCCAAAACATGTTTTATTTCGTGGCTTTGATGATGATTTTCTTGCGCCACATTCTAGGAGTACCGAGATTGATGCGAGCGATTTACCACATGATTTTGAGATTCTTTCTTATGGTGAAAGGTCTGGCTTATCTCTTGTTGTCAAGAAAAATCTACGTGAGATTTACAGCTTTGGTCATCTAGAGTATGATCGGATGACTTTAGATTTTGAATATCAACGGGATAAGGCTGAATTTGGTGAGGAGATTGTACCAGAAGCTTATTATCCAGAGGATAATCCGACACAAAGACCACGGATGACTTGGTCAAGTGCTGCCAGTCTCTTCTTTTCAAACTGGTTGAATTATGCAGTCTATCAAGATACGCCTTATGATTTACGTGAACTCGCAAAATACGACTATTTTAATCTTTAACCACGCAAAGCGTGGTTTTTTGGTATAATCCCGAGTTTGACAGTTAAAACTAAAAAATACACCCCCAAAAGCTATTATATCAAGGGATATGATAGTTTTTTGCAACTTCACACTTGTTGTAGACGGTTGGTTTTGATATAATATAAATATGGCATTTGTAAAAGTAACTAAAAATCGTGAAGGCACACAATACGTGACAATCGTTGAAGGTTATCGTGACGGCGATAAA
>NZ_BAAGGP010000024.1:0-34804 GCF_054658615.1 Pseudolactococcus yaeyamensis | reverse complement strand
AATATCTAGATTTTTACTGAATTGTCATATTATAGTCATGAAATCGAGACGAATATCTGAATCATATCATCTTATTTGTGTTTATCAGTGCCATAAACATCCTGTCCATGACAAATTAACCCTATTCTCTTGTTTGACCATTACCATTAATCAAATATTTATAAGACGTGAGTGCTTCAAGTCCCATTGGACCTCGTGCATGTAGTTTTTGAGTTGAAATGCCAATTTCGGCACCTAAACCAAAAACAAAACCGTCTGTAAACCTTGTAGAGGCATTGATATAAACCGCAGCTGAGTCAATTTGTGCTTGGAATTGATCGGCATGTCCCAAATTATCAGTAATGATACTCTCTGAATGTTTAGTACTGTATCGATTAATATGCGCAATCGCTTGATCGATATTTGAGACAACCTTAACTGACATCTTGTAATCCAAATATTCAGTTCCGAAGTCCGCTTCCGTTGCAGGTTCACCCGTCATCAAAACAGCTGCCAGTTCATCAACTTTAAAGTCAATTTCCTGTACCGCATTAATCGCAGTCTGAAGTTTTGGTAAAAATTCAGCTGCAATTTTTTCATGGACAACTAAACTTTCAGCTGCATTACAGACACTTGGTCGTTGCGTTTTAGAGTTGATGACAATTTTTGTTGCCATGTCTAAATTAGCAAATTCATCAACATATATACTGACATTACCAGTTCCAGTCTCAATAATTGGGACGCGAGATTGTTCCTTGACTGTCTTGATAAGTCCTGCACCACCTCGTGGAATCAGTACATCCAAATAGTCAGTGGCCTGCATCATTTCTCTTGCTACTTCATGGCTTGTGTCTGTCACGAGTCCTACCGCATGTTCAGTGATACCTGCAGCTGTTAATGCCTTTTTGATGACTTGAACGAGCGCCTGATTAGAGTGAATAGCATCTTTGCCACCGCGCAAGATAACCGCATTATTTGTTTTGAAACATAGGGCAAACGCATCTACTCCAACATTGGGCCGACTTTCAAAAATCATCCCAACGACACCTAAAGGGACTCGTTTTTGAAGAATTCTCAAACCATCAATATTGGTATAGCCGTTAATCACTTGCCCTACTGGATCAGGCAATGCAGCCACTTGGCGAACACCTTCAGCGATGTCAACGATTCGCTTCGGCGTCAAACGAAGGCGATCCATCATAATCCGATTAATCCCATTAGCCTCTGCATTGGCCAAATCTTTGGCATTTTCAATGATTAGCGTCTCAGAATTATCAACAAGAGCTTGCGCTAATTGTTGCAGAAATTGATTTTTTTCAAGAGTAGCATACTTTGCTAACTCGAAGGCAGCGGTTTTAGCATGTTTACCAAGCGTCTCAATCATCTGTTTTCCTCACTTTATTTCATTTTTTTACGGAATTTGTAGGCAAGATTACTTAAAGAATAGAGCAAACCATTGACCGGGATATTAAATTCACCAACCAACTCTTGAATATCGGGGTTAAAATTACTCTTGAATTTAGATAGACCATCATTGAGTTCCCCTTCTACACCACCCATATTAGCCCATTTGGCACCAGCAGCAAAGGCATCATCAAAAGCTTGTGGATACAAAAAATATTGTGGATAGAATTTTTTAAAAGCATCATTCATCCCAGCATAAAGCATCTCCATCGTCTCTCCGAATTTAATAGACAAAATCCCCGCAATGACAGTTGAGGCATCAGACTCTGTATCATAGTCTGCAAACTCTTTCAGGTATTTTTCGACCGATCTCTTTTGATCATTCAATCGATTGAAACGTTTTTTCTGATTTTCTGGCGTTTCAGCAATATCTTTTTCAATCTGTGCCAGTTGCGCCTGCAACTCAGCATACTTTTCTTTGAGATTGACTTCTGCCAAATGCAGGTAAGCATCTTCTCCATACAAGGTCATGAGCTGCTCAAAGTAATCGCGATTTCTAAGCGCTACACCCTTACGACTCTCAGTCATACTGACGACCCTACTAAACTCATCTAAACTATCCATCCCCACACGACGACCAGTCACACCACGGTTAATCGCATCTTTCATAATCCGCTTTGCGTGTTTTGGATAAATCGTCGTCATATCGCTGACCAACGGCTCATTGGCTTGATAACGCGGTTGAATCGTCTCACTCATCACTTGATTAAAGCCAAGATGTTCAGCACCAGCTGCTTTAATATTTTCCAACATTGCGACAGCCTCTGGTAAAATGTCGGTGGCTTCTTTTTGACCAAACTTTGATGTTCGGTAGAGGATTGCAGGATCTATTTTTATAAATAGCGCGCTCTGCTTTTTAGCCATTCTCTTCAACTGTTGGAAAAAGAAAGACACCAACTCAGCATTTTCATAATCCATGATTGGCCCACGTGGTGTGTAAAACATGGTAAAGCCAAGTGGTAATTTTTTAATCAAGACCAGAGAAGAGGCAATGAGATTTCCAGCATCATCTGTCACCCCAACAATTTGAGATGCCCAATTATCTTTGACTTCAGCCCATGTGCTGGATTGTAATAAATGATTGAGTGGGCTTTGTTTGACAAATTCATCGTGTGCTTTCGCATCGACTGCTGTATTAAATTTCATGATATGACGACTGCTTTCTAACGTTTAATGACAGCTTTTAAAATTTCTGTCATCTTGTTTAAGATTGGTTTTACAACTAGCTCATAGTTACCTGAGGACTGCCAAATGTAGCCCTTAAAATTTTGTTTGAATTTCAAAACACCCTGTTCTGGATGATCGGGCGCATTGACCCCCATAAAATGGTAGTGCTCAATGTGATGCTCAAAAGCAAATCGCAACATCTCATCTTGAATCAAGAAAGGGGCAGAAAATTCTCTATAGTCATCATACATCCCACTAAACATATAGTAGACATCATGAGGCATGATAAAGAATTGTGCCGCAGCTAAGATGACATCTTGATCGCCATGTTTCTCCGCCAACTTTTGAAGTTCCGCTTGAAATTTTTCAAGACGTGATGCTCTCTGATGAAGGGTATCAAGACTTTTTTTCTTATTTTGTGTCTCAGCCTGCTCGATTTCCTGATAAACGCCTGTCAATTCAGACTGGTTAGCCGTCAATTCTGTTTGGAAATTAAGCTTGGCCAAGACAAACTTAACACAATCACCAAAAGCGCGATAGACTGCCTGATGGTAAGACAAGTCTCGTGTTGAGAAATTCCGACGCTCGCCTGCTTCATCGACTACTTTTTTAAAATCAGCCAATTCATCATAGCTCGCCTCATAGACTTGAATGCCTAGTTTACGCGCTTTTTTGATTGTTTGAAGCCCATTTTTTTTATATGATTTTTCAAGTTTCGTGAAATTTTCAAAACCCGTCAAGGCTTTACTATAATTGTAGTTAAAACCTTTTTCAAAATCGCTCAAATGACCTTGTGAAAAGCCTAAATCTTGATAAAAAGCATCTAATCCTTGATTAAATTCACCCACTTTTTCCCAGTTGTCATCATACTTTTCAATCATTTGATTAGAATGGACGATGAGTTTCAAGACACCCTGTCTTTTCAGCAAAGCTTTGGCACCAGAAATCAGCACTTGATTGTCACTTGCTTTTTTTGAAAAGTAAGGATTACCATGTGCCTCTGCCAGATACCCAAATCGAACTTTTGCAAGTGTCACAAGCATGGCGGCCACGATTGTTTGGTCTGTTTTTACTGCCAAGTAAAATGGCTGATGTCCTAAAGCAGCTTGTAAATCACCAAAGGCCTTAGTTTGTTGGAAATGAATGTCATCACGTGTCGCCACAAAATCCGCAAATTCGGCTGCTGTGATGACTGTCAATTGACTACTGTCCAAAATATGTTCCCTTCTTCTTGCCGTTAATGATGTCACGAATGTCACGAATTCTAGCACCATTGGTCAGCACCATTTGCTTATCAGTATCAAAAATAAGTTTGGCTGCCTCTAATTTACTGGTCATGCCACCTGTCCCAAAACGACTACCAGCGCCCCCGGCTACCTTCATCAACTCTTCTGTAATTTCAGAGACAGTGTCAATAAGTTTAGCATCATCGAAAATATTCGGGTTCTTATCGTAAAGTCCGTCAATATCTGACAGCATGATTAACAAATCAGCATCTGCCAAGTTCGTCACAATAGCACCTAATCTATCATTATCACCAAATTTCGTCTTATGATCCATCTCATCGACACTGACCGCATCATTTTCATTAATAATTGGAATAATACCGAGACTTAAAATCGCTTGGAGTGACATGGACGCATTTTGACGACTCTCAGGATATTCAATGACATCATTGGTCAATAAAAGCTGCGATACCTTTTGTTGATAGCGGGCAAACATATGATTGTACAGACTCATCAACTCAACCTGACCGATTGACGCCAAAGCTTGCTGTTGGGCAATTTCTGACGGTCGTTTGTCCAGACCTAAGACATTAAGCCCAACACCGATGGCACCAGATGTGACCAAAATAATGTCATAGCCTTCATGCCTCAAACTCGACAGCGTAAAAGCCAAGTCGTCCATATTTTTCAGATTGATTTGGCCATTGGGCAAAATCAGACTTGACGTGCCGATTTTGACAACAATTCTTTTAGCAGTTTTTAGTTTTTCTCGATTCATCTTCTTATTTTTCCAGTAATTTTTTGGCCTGTGCTAATGCTTCAAGTGTTAAATCATCGCCTGCCAACATCTTAGCAATTTCGATTTCCCGTTCTTCAAATGATAATTTTCTAACTGTTGATGTGGTACTATCGTCCAGCTGAATTTTCTCAATATGGTACTGGGTATCTGCAATCGCCACAACTTGGGGCAAGTGCGAAATACACAAGACCTGACCACTTTGAGAAATCTTATAGATTTTATTAGCGATCGCTTGGGCAACACGTCCTGAAACACCTGTATCAACTTCATCAAAAACAATCGCTGTTTTATTTTCACGTCTAGCAAAACTTGACTTGATTGCAAGCATAATCCGACTCATTTCCCCACCCGATGCTGTCTTAGCAAGAGGCTTGAAACCTTCCCCCGGATTGGTTTGAATGAAAAACTCGACGTGCTGATTCCCATTGACCGAGAACTTGGCGGGTTCAAACTGCACTTTAAAATCTGCCTTAGCCATGTAGAGATCTGCCAATTCGCCTTTGACGTCTTTAGCAAGTCTTTCGGCAATGGTTGCTCTGGCTTCTGCAAGAGCCTGTGCACTAGTCAAGAGTGATTTTTCAGCCGCTTTAAATGCTGCTTCCAGATTTTCCGAGGAGTTCTCATCCCCAGTCAATGCGTCTAGTTCCTTTTGACAATTTGCCAAATAAGCCAACACATCTGCCAACTCAGGACCGTATTTTTTCTTGAGTGTGGTCAAAACCGAAATGCGGTCTTCAATCATCGCCAACTCTGACGGATTGAACTCTAAATCATCAATCCGTTTCTCCAAATCTGCCGCAGCATCTTCTAGTAAATAATAGGCCTCAGCGATTTTTTCAGACAGCTTGGCATAGTTTGCCGCGTCAAATTGACTGGCCGACTCCAACTCATTCATGGCGTTTCTGACCATAGACAGACTAGAATAATCAGACGCATCGTCATCTAGGGAATAGTAGGCGGCAGTCAAATGCTCCGCGATATGATTGGCATGGGTTAATAATTCACGTCTGCGATAAATATCTTCGTCTGCTTTGACATCAATCTCAGCTAAGGTGATTTCGTCGATTTGGAATTTTAAAATATCAATCCGTTGGGCAAATTCCGCTTCATTTTTCTTAAGGGTGAGGAGTTTTTGCCGTAATGTTTTATAGTCTGAAAATTTTTGAGCGTAATCCTGCTTGATTTTCAAGAATTTTTTGTCGCCAAATTCATCTAGCATGGCAAGATGATAGGCTGAGCTCATCAACTCCTGATGGTCATGTTGACCATGAATATCAACCAAAAAGCTGCTGATGGCTTGAAGGTTTGATAAAGGCGTCAAAACACCATTAATCCGACAAGATGATCTGCCATTAGCAAAAATCTCCCGACGTAAAATCAGCTCGCCTGTATTTTCAAAGCCAAGTTTCTCAAGTTGCTGGGCAATTTCAGGACTGTCTTGTTGATAGAAAAACAAGCCTTCTATTTCAGCCTTATCAGCACCGTGTCGGACAAAAGACGTCTGCGCCCGTGAGCCTAATAACAGGTTCATGGCATCGATAATAATTGACTTCCCCGCACCTGTTTCACCCGTCAAAATCGACATGCCTTGGTCAAACTGCATGGCAATCGTGTCGATAATGGCAAAATTTTTGATCGATATTTCCTGTAACATCAATTTTCCTCCATCAAGCAGCCTAAGCTTTCCTATGTCACACCATCAATTTGATAAATTTGCATCAATTTTTTCAGCATGTTCATCCGATGTCGCGATTAATAAAATCGTATCATCATCTGACAGCACTGCAAAAATCAGCGGTTCAAAGCGTGTCAACAAGCGATGTTTGAGTAACATAGCTGACCCTGGACTTGTTCTAATCGCCAATTGATTTCCCTGTTTTTTAATGTCCTCAACGACTGATTTGAAAAACTCTGCATCTGTATTGAGCCGATTGCTTTCAGGCAAGGCATAGCGATAACCTCCTGTTTTATCAGGGACTTTAACCAAGCGAAGTTCCCGCATATCGCGTGAGACAGTCGCCTGTGTGACTTCGATATTTAAATCTAGTAGTGCCGACACTAAGTCATCTTGCGTCATGATGTTTTGCTCAACTAGTATTTTTTTGATTAAATCAATCCGTTCACTTTTTTTCATCTAATTCTCCATGCGCATCTGTCACCACCGCTTTAATCTGTGGCATTACTTGGTCAATCACGTCTGCTGCTTTAGTCAAATGCAGTAAAAATTCAATATTACCATGACCACCTTTAATTGGCGAGCTGATCAAACCAAGCGTTGAAAATCCTAAACCATTAGCCATCGTCACAACCATTTCAATCACGGTCTCATGAATTTTGGCATCTTTAATAATGCCATTTTTACCGATTTGCTCACGTCCTGCCTCAAATTGCGGCTTAATCAACGCCACAACATGACCACCTTCAAGTAAAATATCAAATAGAGCAGGCAAAATCAAAGCCAGACTGATAAAAGAAACATCAATTGAAGCAAAAGTTGGCAAGTCATGACTGAAATCTTCAGGTTTGGCATAGCGAAAATTAAACTGCTCCATGACAACAACACGCTCATCTTGGCGAATTTTCCAAGCCAATTGATTGGTGCCAACGTCGACAGCATAGACCAGTTTAGCGCCGTTTTGTAGCATGACATCGGTAAACCCTCCTGTTGATGACCCAATATCAATGGCAGTTTGTTCTGAAACCGAAATTTCAAATATTTCAACCGCTCGCGCCAATTTCAAGCCACCACGACTGACATAAGGTAATTTTTCACCTTTAATCATCAGCTCTAAATCATCCGACACTTTCTCACCGGGCTTGTCAAAACGTTCTCCGTTAAGGGCATTGATGACAATTCCCGCCATGATACCGCGTTTTGCCTGTTCGCGTGTGTCAAATAGTCCTTGATTGTAGGCTAAGACATCTACTCGTTCTTTAGTCAATTTTTAATCTTTCAATTTGTTTCAAAATGCCGTCTGGTACTAGCTGTGTTTGGCGCGAAAGCTCAGCTAAAATCCCTTCAGCTGCTACCAGATTGGCTGACAATTCTGCCTTGGCGCCTCTCAAGCCCAGTAACTTCACATAGGTTGATTTATCCGCAACTTCATCTTTACCGGGCGTTTTTCCGATTTGGTCAAATGTTGCGATGACATCTATAATGTCATCTCGGATTTGGAAGGCTTGACCGACTTTTTCCCCTAGATGGCGGAGTGATAAGATGACCTCATCTGACTGCTGCGCGATAAGACCTGCGGCAACGAAAGGAAATGCTAGCATTTTACCTGTTTTCAAGGCATGAATTTGTTTCAACTGCTCAAACGTGAGGGCTTGCGTCTCTCCATCCATATCCAAGACTTGACCTGCAACCATTCCATGACTGCCAGAGGCTAGTGCCAACTCACGCACCAAAGCCACAATGATATTGGGTGGTAATTCAGCATTGACCAGTAAAAGATAAGGATCTAGCAAAAGGGCATCGCCTGCTAAAATCGCCTGTGCCTCGCCAAAAATCTTGTGATTGGTCGGTTTACCACGACGGAAATCGTCGTTATCCATGGCCGGCAGGTCATCGTGAATCAGCGAGCTAGTGTGAATCAATTCCACAGCTCCCGCTACCTTGAGATGTTCTGTCGTGATGGTCACACCAAAAGCCTGTAAGGTTTCAAGTAGAAACAAGGGTCGAATCCGCTTGCCACCTGCCTGAATTGAATACTGAATGCTCTCAGTCAAATGGCTGACGAGATTTTCTGAGCCATAAAATGTATCAAAAACTGTCGTCAATGCCGACAAAACTATTTTATTGTCCATCGAATACTTGCTCTGTGCCATCATCAGCCATGACTTTTACTAAAGTTGCTTCTGCCTCTTTCAAGGTTTTTTGAAGGGATTTAGACAACTTCATGCCTTTTTGAAATTCAGCGATAGCTGCTTCTAAGGGGACATCCCCATTTTCTAAATGCTTAACGATGTCTTCTAATGCCGCTAAATTTTCTTCAAAAGTTACTGCTTTAACCATTTTTCACCTCTACATTTATCTGACCATCTGAAACCTCTAAGCTTAGATAATCACCTATTTTAACATCTTGAGTAGACTTAACTACTTTTTGTTCTGCCGTTCTTGCAATTGCAAAACCACGCTTGATAATTTTTTCTGGGTCAATCAAGCTCAAACCGTCATAAGCTTTTTCTGCTCGCGTTTTTTGTTGCTCAAAAAAATTGGTCATATTTATTTTTAGACTTGCCGTTTCACGCGCCAGTTGTCGATTAGCTTCTGCTACTTTTTGTTCTAAACGTAAACTCGTCAGCCGACTGGTCAAAAGCGCTTGAGCTTGCTGATTTTTTTGATAATGCTGTTGCAAGTGCTGATTTAACAGTCCTGTTAATTGATCCAATTTTTGGAGATAACTATCATATATTCTCTCAGGTTGTCGGAAAATCACTGAATTTTGCAGTCTAATCAGTCTTTCTTGACCTTGCTTGACACTGCGTTGCATACTCGTACTCAATCGCGTCTCACTGTTTGTCAAATACTGTAAAATATCAAGTTTCGTGTTTGGTGTTGCCAGCTCTGCGGCGGCGGTTGGTGTTGCAGCCCGTCTGTCCGCCACAAAATCCACCAAAGTCGTATCCGTTTCATGTCCAACTGAGGAAATGACTGGGATTCTAGATTCAAAAATAGCACGTACAACGATTTCTTCATTAAAAGCCCATAGATCCTCAATAGACCCACCCCCTCGACCGATAATCAGAGTATCCAAGTCTGTACGTTCATTGGCTTTGCGAATGCGACGCGCCACTTCTTCGGCTGCACCATTGCCCTGCACCTTGGCAGGAAATAGCAAGATTTCTGTCATCGGAAAGCGACGGTTGACAGTGGTGATGATGTCGCGAATGACTGCACCGCTTGGACTTGTAACGACACCGATTTTTCGTGAAAAGGCTGGAATGGCTTGCTTAAAGTCGGGGTTGAAGAGACCCTCAGCTGTCAATTTTTTCTTGAGTTGATCGAGCTGAACGGCTAGAGCGCCAATGCCGTCTGGCATCATTTTTTCGATGATAATCGAATAAGAGCCACCCGGTTCATAGAGCTGGACGCGCCCCACGAGGTTGACTTTCATGCCTTCTTCCAAGTCAAAGTTGAGTTTAGCAAAAGCGCCCGCCCACATGGTTGCTTGAATCACGGATTTCTCATCCTTGATTGCAAAATACTGGTGCTTAGGACGGCGTCTGAAATTGGAAATCTCGCCCGTCAGAAAAACCCGCTCCAAATAAGGATCACGGTCAAATTTGGCCTTTAAATATTTCGTTAATGTTGACACACTCAAATATTCTGTCATGTTACCATTGTACCAAAAAACGGGAAGTTTTTCCCGTCTGAATTTAGTGCTTATTTGTCTAAAGTCCGTTTCGCTGCCTCATAAGTCTGTTCCATGAGCATGGCAATGGTCATCGGCCCAACGCCACCCGGAACTGGCGTCATGAGACTGGCAAACGGCTCAACCTCATCAAATTTGACGTCACCGATTAATTTGCCATTTTCATCTCGATTCATGCCAACATCAATGACAACAGCGCCCGATTTGACAAAGTCTGCGGTCACAAAGTTGCCACGCCCAATCGCAACGACTAAAATATCAGCTTGTTTGGCTAATGCTGCCAAATTTTTCGTTCTCGAGTGAGCGATGGTTACTGTTGCGTGTTTGTCTAACAACATCTGCGCCATGGGCTTGCCGACAATATTAGAGCGACCAATCACTAGTGCGTTCTTGCCTGCCACCTCAACGCCATAAGTCTCCAGCATGACCATGATACCCGCAGGTGTTGAAGGAATCATGACAGGATTTCCCGACCAGAGGCGCCCCATGTTGGTAGGATGAAAGCCGTCGACGTCCTTATCTGGGTCAATGGCGAGCAGAATTTTTTCTTCGGAAATATGGGCTGGCAAGGGCAGTTGCACCAGTATCCCATGCCATCTATCGGATTGATTGAGTTGAGCAATCAGCTCTAAGAGTGCCACTTCTGTCGTATCTTCTGGCAAACGGATAACTTCCGACTGAAATCCTGCTGCTGTCGCACGACGTTCTTTATTTCTAACATAGACCTGACTGGCTGGATTTTCGCCAATTAAAATCACGACTAAGCCCGGTGTGACACCAGCAGACTTTAAGTCATCAACTTTTGCTTTCAATTCAAACGCCATTTTATCGGCCAATGCTTTGCCATCAATTAAGGTCATTCTATTCTCCATCTTTCTTTTTCGGTGTCAAAGCACTACTGCTAACATTAGACAATGACAAGGTACAACTTCTATTTTAGCAAAAAAACAGCGAGATTGTCGCTGCTTCCCACTGTTTTTTGACTATGAATATGTAAAATGTTCGGTATTACTATGTATTGCTCTAAATAGCACCTTGTAATTGTAAATCAGTCCTTATACCCGCCTCTGCTGTTTGAAAAGCAATCTTTCGGACAGAACGTGGTAAAAATTTCCTGATATCATCTTCATTATAACCGACTTGCAGTCTTCTATCATCAACGATCAAAGGTCGTCTCAATAACGTTCTGTTTTCTTCAATCACTTCAATCAAACGACTCATGGACAGGTCATCCAAATCAACATTTAATTTTTGGTAAGCTTTGCTTCGCTTGGAGATAATCTCTTCTGTTCCCTCTTCTGTCAAGGATAGGAGATGCAGAACTTCATCATCTGTCAACTGATCTTTGGTCAGGTTAATTTCTTCATATGTCAAATGACGTTCCTGTAACCATGCTTTTGCCTTTTCGCAAGATGAACTATGCGCAACTGTGTATATCTTAATCATAAGCCTCTTATCTTTAAATATAATGTAAAAACGACGACGACGTAAACGAAAATGTCATTTAATTCGTTTGTAAAAACATTATATCGCAACAAAATACTTTTGTAAACAAATTTGACTTTGATTTTATATTGTTTTTTAGTTATTTTTTAGTTATTTTTTATTACAATTATATAACAAAAAAGTTCATCTCTAACAAGATAAACTTTTTTTAATTGCAACATCAACTTGCGACATGATTTCATCGCTGAGCCGTCCCGTTTTTTCCCGTAAGCGACACTTATCAATGGTTCTCATCTGTTCACACAGTATCACTGAATCTGATTCAACACCTGCGGCTTCTTTACAAATCGAAACGTGTGTTGGTAGTGCCTTCTTTGTTTTCTTTGCTGTAATTGCCGCAACAATTGTTGTGGGTGCAAAGGTATTACCTGCATCATTTTGAATGACTAATACAGGTCTAACTCCCCCTTGTTCACTGCCCGTCACTGGCGACAAATCAGCAAAAAAGATATCTCCTCTTAAAATTTCTCTAACCATTTTGATATATCCGTTTTATCCGATCACTTAATAAACAAACAACTTCATAATTAATCGTGCCACGATATGCTGCCACATCATCTACTGTTATTTTTTCATCGCCATCTTGACCAATCAACGTCACTTTTGTGCCAATTGATAATGGTTCATGCAAGGCAATGGTCATCTGATCCATAGAAATCCGCCCAATAATCGGACATCTTTGACCATTAACCAAAACATAGAAGCCTGTCATATCACGCGTCCAACCATCTGCATAACCGATTGGGACAGTCCCAACAATGGTAGGCTGGTCTGCGACGAATGCTGCCCCATAACCAACCGTTGCCCCTTTTTCAATGGTCTTGATATGTGTCAATTCTGATTTTAGCTCCAGCGCTGGTGTTATTTGATAGGCCATATCAAGCGTGCGACCACTTGGATTTAGACCATACATGGCATCGCCTAAGCGCTCAATATCTTGAATTGTTTCCTTATGCCAAATCCCTGCGGCAGAATTACTAGAATGGACATATTTTGGCCGACGGCTTAAAGCTGAGACAATCGCATGAAACTGCGACCACTGCGCTTCAAATTTTTCTTGTGCTGCTTCATCAGCTGTCGCAAAATGCGTGAAAACACCATCAAAAATCATGCCAGATTGATCTGCGAGAGCAATGATGTCGTTAGCTTCCTGAGCTGTTGTCACCCCAATCCGTCCCATACCAGAGTCAACCTTGATATGGTATTTCAAGTGTTCAGTCTCCACATTTTCCAGATGCTCAGTGACTAATTTCAGCCAAGCCAGAGATGGCACTGTTACCGTCACGCGTAAATTAACGGCGATATGAATATCAGCTGGGACAATCCCACTCAGAACTAAAATCGGTTTAACAATCCCATGACTTCTCAGCTCAATCGCCTCATCAAGGTTAGAGACACAAAAACCTGACACTAAATCATTGGCGCTTAGCGCCACATCATTTGCACCATGGCCATAACCATTGGCTTTAACGACTGCCCATATCTCGGTGCTGTTATCTATATAAGTTTTGAAATGCTTAATATTAGCCTGAATTGCTGCGAGATTGATAATCGCTTGCGTTGGCCGGTGTGTACTTGGTTTCATGTCTTAATCACGACTTTCTAGGATAACGGAAGCAACAGCTTCCAGACTACTATGACTAATGGATAGATGCACCACGCCTTGTTCAGAAAAAGGATGTTGGATAAATTTTGGTGCGCCGAAATCATCAGGTAAAATGGTCATATCCTGAAAGGATAAACGACCACCGATACCCGTACCATAGGCTTTAGAATAGGCTTCCTTGGCTGCCCAACGACCACCTAAAAATTCGATTTGCCGCTGACCTGATAAAGTCATAAATTTCGCCAACTCGGTTTCCGTAAGCACACGTTTGGCAAACTTAGGATTTCTATTTAAAGCCTTTTCAATCCGCGAAAGTTCAACATTATCAATACCATTGCCATAAATCATAATTTAATTATATCAAAAAAATCCCGTGCTTTGGGATTTTATTGTTTTTGGTTTATTTCGCTAATTCATAAATTGCCTCAGCATAAATTGCCGCCGCACGCAACAGGACATCAACCGGAATAAATTCATTGGCTTGGTGCATGGTGTCAATGTCACCAGGGAACATAGCACCGAAGGCTACGCCACGTTTGAGTAAGCGACCAAAAGTCCCACCACCGATAATTTGCTCATGACCTTTAAGACCTGTTTGTTTTTCATAAACAGCAAGCAAGGTGCTGACCAATTCATCAGCCATTGGCACATAGTGCGGTGTATGCTCATGCGCTGATTTAGTGACTTTTTCAACACCTTCAAGTGCTGCGAGTACTTGATAAATGGCATCAGAATCTGTTCCTTGTGGGTAACGGAAGTTCAGGGCAATGGTATTGTCAGATGAGGTATCGTCAAAGTTAAAGACACCTGCATTCATAGACAAAGCACCCATTTTAGGGTCTTTGAAGGCAACACCTGTTTTGTTACCAGCATGGTCTTCAATGAGGATCGTTCCCGCAAGTTTAGTGAATGGCGACACAACACCGATTTCATCTAGGAATTTAGCAAGGTAAGTGGCACCATTAACGCCTTTTTCTGGCATGGCACCATGAGCTGAACGACCATGAAACACGACCGTTACTTGACCATTTGCTGCTGTTTCAGTTTCAAATTTTAGATTTTTATCGCTATGTGCGTTGACAAAGGCTTCAAGTTTGGCGTTAAGATTCGCTAAATCGCCTGAAATTACCGCTGTTGCTGATTCTGGCACCATGTTTTCGCGCAAACCACCTGTGAAACTGTGCAAGTGAACAGCACCTGTGTTTTCGCCTGAAATATGGAGGTATTCTGTAATATTGCCTTTCTCGCCATTGATAATCGGGAATTCCGCATCTGGTGAGAAACCGAAGTCAGGCTCAGGTAATCCTACATGGGCGAAATAGTAATCCATATCGCCCCAACCTGATTCCTCATCAGTTCCTGCGATAAAGCGGATTTTTTTAGTTAAAGGCACGTTCAACTCTTTTAAGATTTTCAAGCCATAGTAACACGCCATGGTAGGCCCTTTATCATCTGATGCGCCACGAGCATAAATCTTGCCATCGCGGATTTCAGGTTCATAAGGATTGCTATCCCAGCCAGTTCCTGCGGGGACAACGTCCATGTGTGCAAAAATACCAAGAACTTCTGCATCTTCAGGTAGGTCGTCACCATAAGTAAAGTGACCCGCATAGTTGTCAACATTTTTCGTCGCATAGCCGTCACGCTCAGCCAAACTCAAAAATTGTTTGAGTGCCGCAACTGGGCCCGGTCCAAACGGTGTTTCCGGTGTGACTTGGCTATCATCACGTTCTGAGTTAATTTTCAAAAGTGAAAATAAGTCTGCTAATAAGTCTTCTTTGCGTGCTGCAACCTCTGCTTTAAAATCGATTTGTGTCATTTTCTTCCTAATAACCTTTCTTTATACTCGTCATATTCTTCTGCGGTAATCAAACCTTCTTCCATTGAAAGTTTAGCAGATGACAATTTTTCATACATGGTCGATGTATCATAGACAACTTTTGGCTCTGCCGGTTTGTCCGACATGGGCTGCTGTGGTGGTGTGGGCATGATTGGTGCATTTGCTTGATAACCACCATACATGTGACTATTTTTGATGTCACTCACACCTTCCTGGATTCGCTTGGCAATTCTTCTAACGACACTTTTCGTCCAAAAAACGGAAAAATTATCGCCTAAAGATTCCACGCGAACGTGCCCCCAAATGATATGGGTAATCGGCTCAATATTTTTAATATCGTTGAGCGGAATAGAAGAGACCTTATGAAAAAACGGACGCCAACGAGCATAAACTAGCCGATTTTCATTGGTAATGATATAGGCATAGTAGCCTTGCGTGTTGAAAAATTTAGGCTCAGCTTGCGCGTGTTCATTCTCCTCGCCCTCATCATCATCGTAATCCGTATGTCTACCGATGAAACTTGAGACAGCGTACTCATCATCTAACAAACTCTCAGCAACCACCTTAAAATGCAATTTCTGCAACCATGCACCCCAAAGGTTGAAGCCAAGTTTATTTTCTCGCGCAAAACAATACATATCATCTGCCGTCCAGAGTTGGACCTTATTTGTCATCTGTCACCTCTTTTCATTTTGGTTTACTGTCCTATTTTATCAAAAAATCGTGTAAAATGACGCACTTAGCTCATATTTTATGGCTTACTTTGCCTCATCTTCTGATGGCGACAAAGTTTCTTTGATGCGGCGTGCGACATCATAAGGAATACCTGCCTCATGGATTGCTTCTGGCGTTGCCGCCTGAATGTTGGTTAAGGACTTAAAGGTGCGCATCAGTTTCTGTTTCCGTTTAGGACCTAGGCCGTCGATGCCGTCCAATTTGCTAGAAAATGAATTCTTGGAGCGAACTTGTCGATGGAAAGTGATGGCAAATCTGTGAACTTCATCTTGAATCCGCTGCAACAAGAAGAATTCCTGACTTTGTCGACTCAATGGTACAACTTCCAAAGGGTCTCCGAATAGTAACTCTTGCGTTTGGTGCTTATCATTTTTGGCCAAACCAGCAATCGGAATATCGAGCCCAAGATTATCAAGAATTTCCTTGGCTGCATTAATCTGACCAATACCACCATCCATGATAATCAAATCAGGCAAGATACCCTCTTCTTTGATGACACGACTGTAACGCCGTAAAATAACCTCACGCATACTGGCATAATCATCTGGTCCGACAACGGTTTTAATCTTAAACTTGCGATAGTCTTTCTTAGAGGGTTTCCCATCAATAAAGACAACCATGGCACTGACCGGACTTGTCCCCATGATATTGGAGTTATCGAAACTCTCAATCCGACGCGGTGTCGGGATATTCATGACTGTGCCCAGATTTTCGATGGCACCGTGTGTTTTTTCAATATTTTTTTCAGCCAGTTCAAATTTCTGCTGGAGACTGACGCGAGCATTTTTCGTCGCGAGATTGACCAATTGTTTCTTCTCGCCACGAGATGGTTGAATGACTTTCGTCTGCGTCAAAGCTTGAACTGATGCCAAATCGATATCCGACGGAATAAAAACTTCCTTGGGAATAAAATGGTCAGCCCCTTTATAAAATTGACCAACGTAAGTCAGAAAGTCTTCATCTGCATCATTATAGTAGGGAAACAGATTGACATCGCGCTGAATGAGTTTCCCCTGTCGCACAAAGAAAACTTGGACACACATCCAACCTTTATCTACCGCATAGCCAAAGACATCTCGGTCTTGTAAATCATGATTCATCACCCGCTGCTTGGTGCGCAATGTACCGATTGCCTTGACCAAATCACGATACTCTGCCGCTTTTTCAAACTCAAAAGCTGCGGCCGCTGCGTGCATTTTAGCATCCAATACCTTGACGATTTTATCCTCACCGCCGTTGAGAAATTTGGTTATTTCCTCTAGCATACTGGTGTATTCTGACGGTTTAATGTCAAAAACACAGGGTGCCAAGCACTGGTGCATATGGTAATAAAGGCAGACTTTATTTGGTAAGACGTGACATTTTCTTAAGGGAAAAATACGGTCAAGCAGGTGTTTGATTTCATTCGCCGCACCAACATCTGGATAAGGACCAAAATACTGAGAACCGTCTTTTTTAACCTGTCGCGTGATTAACAAGCGCGGATATTTCTCACGCGTGATTTTGATAAAAGGATAAGATTTATCATCCTTGAGCATGATATTATACTTGGGCATATTCTCTTGAATCAGATTAATTTCCAAGAGTAACGCTTCAATGTTTGACTCTGTGACAATAAATTCAAAATCAACAATTTCTGACACTAATAGCTCTGTCTTAGTATCATGCGACCCACGAAAATAAGACCGAACACGATTTTTCAGATTTTTCGCCTTACCGACATAAATAATCGTCCCATTTTTATCTTTATGCAAATAACAGCCGGGGTTGTCTGGCAGTATGGCTAGTTTTGCCTTGATTGTCTCATTCATACTGTGGCCAGCCTTAAAGATGTTAATTTGACCATTTTACTACGTTCTCCTTGTTATCCAGAAAAAATTTGATATGAAAACCATTTTTAGCGTTGCTTTCTTTCCATTATAACAAAAAAACGCCCTTTCGGACGTTTTAACAACCTTTCTTAAAAGTTGTTGATATCGAAATCATCGCCTAAGAAGTCAGCAAGTGAGAATCCTTCTTGTGTTTCTGGCAATGTGTATTCTGGTTTCGTATTACGACGTGGTGCACGTGGTTTAGCATCACGACGTTGTCCACCTTGTGTAGCGTTACCTGAATCGTTTGAACGTTCTTTACGTGCAGGCGCTTCAGTCAAAGCTTTGATAGACAATGAGATACGTTCTTCAGCTGGTTTCACGTCAAGTACTTTAACTTGAACGGCTTGACCTACTGACAAGACATCTTTAGCGTTTTCAACACGTTCCCAAGAGATTTGTGAAATGTGAACCAAACCTTCAACACCTGGGAAGATTTCAACGAAAGCACCAAAGTCAGTGATACGTTTAACAGTTCCATCAAGAACAGAACCAACAGCTGCTTTCTCATCGATGTCATCCCAAGGACCAGGCTGTGTCGCTTTAAGAGAAAGTGAAACACGACCAGCTTCTTCGTCAACTTTCAAGACTTTAACTTGAACCGTTTCGCCAACTTTAACCACATCGCCAGGTTTTTTTACGCGTCCGTGAGACAATTCAGTCACGTGAACAAGTCCGTCAACACCACCAAGGTTAATGAAAGCACCAAAGTCAGTTGTACGTGCAACAGTCCCCTCAACGATATCGCCTTCGTGCAAGTTCGCAAATGCTTCAGCACGTTGTGATTTAGATTCTTCTTCGATAACCGCACGACGGCTCAAGATGAAACGTTTTTCAGCAGCGTTGACTTCGATGATTTTAGCTTCAAACTCTTCACCGACAAATTTCTTCGTATCGCGTACAAAGTAAGTGTCAATCATAGATGCTGGGATGAAACCACGAACACCATTGAAGTCTACAGACAAGCCACCTTTAACATCTTTTAAGACTTTAATTGTGACAACTTCGCCTTCTTTGCCTTCAAGGTCAGAAAAAGCTTTACGTGCAGCAAGACGTTTTTCAGAAAGCAAGTAAACATTAGCGCCTTCTGATTCTTTACCGACGATTTGCTTCACAACCAAGAGTTCCTTAACTTCACCAGCTTTGACGAAGTCATTTATATCAGCATCACGTTCGTTAGTAAGTTCACGAAGCGTCAAAACACCTTCAACACCTGTACCAACGATAGCTACAGTAGCTTGATCGCCTTCGACAGTGAGAATTTCACCGCTTACGACGTCACCAACTTTAACGTCACCGACGCTGTTCAATAGTTCTTCAAATTCGTTCATTTTTTAAAAAGTTTCCTCCAACAATTTGACTAGTACACATCTTTTATGACAGATACAGTCCTAATGTTCATTCTAACACAATTTTCAACAAAAAGAAAGCGATTTTTGTATAGAAATCGCTTTTTATTTTATATTTGACTTGATTTTTGTAAAAATTCAGCAATTTCAGCTGTTTTGCCTTCGTGTAATCCTTTCACAATATAAGAGCCAACAATGACACCGTCGACCGCTTTGCGGAAATTTTCAACACGAGCGATGGATGACACACCAAAACCAGCTAAGACAGGCGCATCAGAAATCTCAGCTAATTTTGCCAAGTGTTGATTCAAATCTGCTCGGTAATCGTGGCCAGCTCCTGTGACACCATTGACCGTCACAGCATAAATAAATCCTTGGGCATCTTTTACTAATTCAGCTTGGCGTTCTGGGATGCTGGTCAAAGTCACAAGTGGTACCAAAGCAATATCAGTATCTGCTAAAAACGGTGCAATCATATTCTCATGTTCGCGTGGGACATCTGGCAAAATCAAGCCTTTGACTGGTGTATCTTTGAGGTCGTTGACAAATTTTTCAATACCGTATTTGTAGATTGGATTGAGATAAGACATGATAACCAAGGGCACATCTGTTTTGACTGTTTTTAGGGTTTCAATGACGTTTGTCAAAGCCGTCCCATTTTTCAAAGCGCGAATCCCCGCTAATTCAATCACAGGGCCGTCAGCTACTGGATCTGAAAAGGGAATCCCGATTTCAATGCTGCTAGCACCATTGGCCACCAAAAAGTCGATGGTTTCAGGGAGTCCCGCAATGCCATTTGCGTGATCGCCAGCCATGATGTAAGGCACGACGAGAGTTTTGTCAGCTGCTTTGAGCGTTTCTAAGTGTTGTCGTAAGGTTTTCATCTTAAAATTCTCCTTTATTATTTGAACTTCTAGCTAACTTCTAGTCAACGCCTAAGCGATAAATCGCTAAGGCACGTTGCCTCTAGCTTTTCTATAAGCCACTAAAGTGGCGACTACAATGCCATAAGAAAATAGACAATTTGTGAACCTGCGCAAGCGCAGAAGCATACCCAAATTCCTAATTTTCTACAGAAGTTTGCGACGATGTCGCACCGCTATCAGTATCATGATTTTCAGCACGCGCTTTAATCTGCGCGACATCCTTATCACCGCGGCCGCTGAGGCAGACGATGATACTCTCATCTTTGCCGTAGCGTTTCGCCAAGCTTGGCAGTTGGGAAATGGCGTGTGAACTTTCTAGCGCGGGGATGATACCTTCGGTGACGCATAGCATTTTGAACCCTGCTAAGGCTTCATCGTCAGTGGCTGAGATGTACTCTGCTCGACCTATTTCGTTCCAGTGACAGTGCTCCGGACCAAGACCCGGGTAGTCCAAACCGGCTGAAATACTGTAAGCCTCTTGCACCTGACCATTTTCATCTTGGAGCAGGCGCATGATATTGCCATGGAGGACGCCATCTGTGCCACGGTTGATAGAAGCAGCCGTTTCTCCGCTATCAAGACCGCGACCTGCAGCCTCAACCCCTATCATGGCAACCGATGCATCATTGACAAAAGGATAGAAAAGTCCAGCGGCATTTGACCCCCCACCGACACAGGCGACGACAGCCGCAGGAAGTTTACCCTCTTTTTCAAGAATTTGCGCCCGCGCCTCACGCCCGATAATGGCTTGGAAATCCCGCACCATTTCTGGAAATGGTGCAGGGCCAGCAGCTGTGCCAAGGATATAGTGGGTGTCTTCAACGCTTTCAACCCATGCACGTAGCGCGGCATTGACCGCATCTTTGAGGACACTAGAGCCATCAGTTACAGGTACAACTTCTGCACCTAAAAGTTGCATGCGGAAAACATTTAGTTCTTGGCGTTGCACATCGATAGCGCCCATATAGATTTTACAGTCCATGCCAAAGAGCGCGGCAGCAGTTGCCGTTGCCACACCATGTTGTCCGGCACCTGTTTCAGCGATGATTTTATTCTTGCCCATTTTTTTGGCAAGCATGACTTGGGCTAGGGCGTTGTTGATTTTGTGAGCACCTGTGTGATTGAGGTCTTCACGTTTGAGGTAAATTTTAGCACCACCACATTTTTCAGTCAGATTTTTGGCGAAATAAAGCGGATTTTCACGACCGACATAGTTTTTGAGGAGGTCTGCTAATTCTGCTTGGAAGACTTCATCTGTTTTGCTGGTATCATAGGCTGCTTTGAGTTCTTTGACGGCGTACATCAGCGTTTCTGGTACGAATGTGCCCCCGTAGGTGCCGAAGAAACCGGCTTGGTCTGGTTTTTGGTAGGTCATTTTTGCTCTCCTTGTTTTTATTGTATATCAATCTTTAAATTTTTTGAATTTCATTTTCTTTTTTTCCACTTCGTATAGGTATTATATAAAAAATAATTATCATGAGGGAAGTTATCAAAAAGAATATCAACCATAATCCAATTGCAAATTCTATATCAAAGTCAACATTCAAACTTATACTTTGTTGCAGTAAATACCAAAGATAGTATAAAAAAGATATGATAAATATCGAACCAATTATCCAAAAAATGAATAGCATTAAAACGATAAATATATTAATCAAATAGCTCAATACATTTCTTCCATTTTCACGAAAAATATACTTTATAATGATAGAGTCATTGTACATTGATATGTTACGACGTTTTGATATTTCATTTATATTTTCTATACGCAAAAGCTGATTATTCAGAATAGTTTCATTAAACTTGAATACCTCACTAACAATTTTTGTTCGTCTCCTATTTTTAACTTGATAATATTTAGTGGCTAAAATATTTTTATCATCCATTTTTTTCAGAAGCACATATTCTAAATCATCAACTTTAAATATTGTATATGGAGACCAATACCTATTATGGATAAAATGTCCAAAAGTATATAGCACCCCTAACATTGAAACTACTAGAAGAAGAAATTCTATACTTGATTTCTTTCGTTCTTCTTCTAGATATTTACCATACATTTCTTTTGTAGGTATATTGATATTTAATAATTTTTCTTCCGCTATGAAATATAAAATTGTTTCTTCTTTTTCATACGGTGCTTTTATCAAGTAGTTATTCTTAATTTTTTCTATTCTTACCTTCTTGTTTTCAGAAAGATTTTCAAATCCTTCTATACTTAAATCCTCTTTTAAAATATAATCAATTTTCTGCTTTAGTTCAATACCACCTTCTCTATTTTCAATTATTCCATGGTTTTTATCAATTTCAGCTATATAGAATTGTTTTATTGAATTAGAAAGTAATTCAAACTCCTTTTGATTTAATTTCTTTTTAAAAATGGAACACAAAATTTCTTTTTTAGGTTTTATACCATTTTCCGATATTTTTATTTGTGAATATTGCTCTTTAAATTCAACTGTATAATTGTATTCTTCCTGATTTTTAATTGTTATAAATTCTTCTTGATTTTTAAGAGGTATAGATAAAATCATAAGAAGAACGAAAACTACTCCTAGTAAAATAAAATTTATAGTAATCCGTATAAACTTTTCGTAATCCTTTTCTAATTCTTTTTCTATTCCATACATAGTCTTGTGTTTATAGAATCTGAAGAATAATAAATATAGTGACATACCATAAGACAGTATCTTTGAAGAATATTCCATAAATGCTACAAGATTTTCACTCTCCATGTTTTTCGTTTACCTTTACTAATCTTTATAAAGTTCTGAATCTTCTCCAAATCCTTCCCACCATCCGTCTCAACCCCACTAGAAACATCAACCCCAGTCGGATTGAAAATAGCAATCGCTTGACTGACGTTCTCGGGATTCAAGCCTCCGGCTACAAAAAATCGATAGCCGTCTAAGGCGGTCAGATCGACCTTTTCCCAATCGAAAGTTTCGCCACTGCCACCAGCAAATTGGGCTGGCGGCGCATCTAATAGAATCGTGTGTGCTTTAAAATCGGCGATGGCAGCTGGTATTTTACCATCCTTGATGCCAAAAGCCTTAATAACGGGTACACCGACTTGCGCCGCATAGTCCGCGTTTTCTTGTCCATGAAGTTGCACCATGTCGAGCCCGACTTTTCCTACCACTTCTTGGACGACAGCCAAGTCTTCATTGACAAATAAGCCAACTTTTTTGACTGTTTTCGGCACATCTTTTGCCAAATATTTGGCGTATTCTGGCGTGACTTGGCGCTTGCTTTCAGCGAACACAAACCCGATATGCGTCGCACCAAAGGTCACCGCCGTTTCAACAGCTGCTTGTGTTGATAAACCGCAAATTTTAATCCACATGGCGCTTGACCTGAAGCCCTTTCGCCGCTGCTTTCGGGTTGCCATCCTTCATCAAGGCTTCGCCAACGAGGACTGCACGGAAGTCGTGGGCTACGATTCCAGCCTCAACAGGTGACTTAATACCAGACTCTGAGATATAAAAGCGACCGTTTTCTTGTAAGGCGACCAAGTCAAGACTATTCTGAAGACTGACTTCGAATGTCTTGAGATTGCGATTATTAACGCCAATCAACTCAGCATTGATCCGGTGCGCAATCGCCAGTTCTTCAGCATTGTGCACTTCTACCAAGACTTCTAAACCGAGTGATATGGCATAGTCATACAAGTCTTGCAAGTCTTTTTCAGACAGGCAAGCAACAATCAACAAAACAATCGTTGCCCCACTATTGACCGCACGCGAAATCTGCTTTTTATCAATGATAAAATCCTTGTTCAACACCGGCACATCAACGTTTTGGGCAACCATGCGCAAATCGTCAATCGATCCTTTGAAAAAAACTGGGTCTGTTAAAACTGAAATAGCTGAAACACCCGCCGCTGCATAACTTGTCGCTTGCTCTAAGACATCGACAGTCATATTGATGGCACCAAGTGACGGTGAGGCACGTTTGACTTCACCAATCACTTGCAAGGTCTCAGAATTGTCACGCAGTCGCTCGATAAAACCCTTGACTTGCCGAACTTTTCCAGGTGTTTCCATGACCATCTCTGCCACTTCGATTTGCTTTTCTGCTAATATTTTTTCGAGAAAATTTTCCATTACTTATCTTTCCTTTACTGCACGGTAAACTAATCATTAAGATTAACCTTAAACGCCTGATGTTCAATCCTAATAAAATCCGCTATCATTTGACGATAGAGATTTTCGACAAGTTGCGTATCAGCACCCTTTTCAGGCGCGAGTTTGGTCACTTTATCAATCACTTGCTGCACACGTTCAGGCGCTGCTACTTGCGCTGCTGTCGTTTTAAAAGTCGCTGCTTGCTTGACGAACTCACCACGTTTCGCAATCAAACCAATCAGCGCAACATCGATTTTATCAATTTCAGCACGAACTTGAGTCAAACTTTCAGCCATCATTTCAACTCCTGCATTTCGACTAACTTAGCCATTGCGGCACCGCTCGCAATCACATCACGCGCTTTGGCAACGCCTTCCGCTATCGTTGTCACACAACCATTGGCAAAAAAACCAAGACCAGCATTCAAAACCGTCACTTCCAAGAAAGGACTCGGCTCATTATTGAGCACGGACTTGAGAATCACCGCATTTTCCTTACCCTCGCCACCACGAATCTCCTGCAAGGTCACGCGCGGCATCCCCAGACTTTCATTGTCGAACTCATGTACCGTAATCTCACCGGTCTCATCCAGCAGCGCATAGCGATTCATCCCATCCAAACTCGCCTCATCCATATTATTTGGCCCACTCACGACCACAGCACGTCGCCGTCCCAATGATTTCAGGACTTCAGCCGTCGTTGTTAGAAGGTCGGGACGAGAGGTACCAAGTAACTGGGTATCAAGATTGACTGGATTTGTGAAAGGGCCGATGAGATTGAGCACCGTGCGAACCTCCAACTCACGCCGAACTGGCATGACATAGCGCATATTGGGATGTACATGTTGGGCAAAGAGAAAGACTAGCCCCGTCTGATCAAAAATCTCAGCCAGTTCATCTGGTGTGTGATAAAGATTGATACCGAGTGCTTCTAGCACATCAGCCGAACCAGACTTGGAAGAAATCGAGCGATTGCCATGCTTGGCCATTTTCACGCCACCCGCAGCTAAGACAAAAGCTGATGTCGTTGACACATTAAATGAAAAAGACAAATCGCCACCCGTGCCACAGTTATCCATGACCGTTGTTACAGTCGTTGGAATATGCAAAGCCTTATCACGGACAACATCCACAATCCCCGCCATTTCATCAACGGTTTCACCTTTCATCGCAAGCGCGATGAGAATAGCTGAGAGTTGTGAATCCGTCAGCTCACCATTAAACATGGCATTTGCCATTTGATTGACTTCATAACGTGAGAGATTCTCACGGTTCATGAGTTTAACTAGGTTTTCTTTCATAAGGACTTCTTTCTAAAAATATTTTACTGTATTTTTACTAATTACCGCATTTGAAATTAATTATTTATCTCAGATTTTAGTTGATAACTTTATATATTAACTAAACGCATCCAATTTACTTAAAGTAAAACTATCTATCATCTCTTGGGTGATGGGATAATTTTCTATCAGAAAACCGTCTATATTAGATAATAATTTTGTTGCTTTATTTTCATCCATGTAAATTTTGTCATAACAATTCTTTCGCCATAATGTGGTTGGGACTTTATTCTCTATAAGCCACCAATAAAGCTCTGGTCTTATAAAATTTAAATAGCCACCTATCCCAACTTCGCCAAGAACTGGTTTATTTTTGTTTTCTGTTGCAATTAAAACATGTAAAATACCATGTTCGATTAAATCGCAATAGACAAGTCTGTTCTTCTTTTGGTAGTCGTAAGGAATATCAAGTGCTTTTATAAAAGCAGGATTAGAAATCATGATTATTTTATCTTCATCTATATGATGACAATATAACCCCTCACTTGTTCTCGTAATTTTCCCTTTGGAGATGCTTTTTATTTCTCCAGATTTAAATCGATTATACGATTTTTCAGAAAAGTAATCAGAAGTTGCTGGACCATATTTTTCTAGCAAAAAATTAACGGCGTCATCATAAGTTTTCGATAAAAGCGCTTCATATTTTTCAGTCATTACTTTGTTCCTTTCTAGGGTCACAACCCCACAAAATTTTCAATCATCCGCAGCCCATCAGGTGTGCCAATACTCTCTGGGTGATACTGCATGCCAAAAATCGGTAGCGTCTTATGCTGAATTGCCATAATCTCATGGTCATCAGTTGTTTTCGATAAGATGTCAAAATCTGCTGGCATGTCTGAAATCACAATTGAGTGATAGCGCATGATTTCATGCGTTTTGGGAATGTCTGCCAATAATGGCGTGTCCTGCAAGCTTTCAGCCATGGAAGTTTTACCGTGCATGATTTTTTGTGCCAAGTCTAATTTGCCTCCGAATACTTCAGCAATGGCTTGGTGTCCGAGACAGATGCCTAGGATTGGCTTCTTGCCGGCAAAGTCACGAATCATCTCTTCCATTCTGCCAGCGTCAGCAGGCCAACCGGGGCCGGGTGAAAAGACGATTTTATCTGCCGCCTCGGCCACGTCGTAGAGGTCTCGGTCGTCATTGCGCAAAACCTTGACTTCGGCAAATTCGCCGATGTATTGGGCTAAATTATAGGTAAAACTGTCGTAGTTATCAACTAATAAAATCATTGCTTTCTCCAATCTTGGTCATGGCTTTGGCCTTGTTGAGGGTTTCCTGATACTCGTTTTCTGGGACGCTGTCAAAGACGATGCCTGCGCCTGCTTGGGCGTGTGCTTTGCCATCTTTTAGGACCATGGTTCTCAGGGCGATGGCGAAATCCATATCTGAGTTACTCGACAGATAGCCGATGGCACCTGCATAAATGCCACGTTTTGTTTTTTCTAACTCGTAAATCCGTTGCATAGCGCGGATTTTCGGTGCGCCTGATACAGTACCTGCCGGCAAGGTTGACTTGAGAGCGTCTAGGCTAGAAACGCTATCTAAAAGCTCCCCTTTGACAACGCTAGTCAGGTGCATGACATAGCGGAAATACTCGACTTCCATGTACTTGGTCACTTTGACCGTACCAACTTTAGAAATCTTCCCGATGTCATTACGGCCTAGGTCGACTAACATCCGATGCTCCGCGACTTCTTTTTGATCCCCTAATAAATCTTTGGATAAGGCATCATCTTCTGCCTCATCAGCGCCGTGCGGTCGTGTTCCCGCAATCGGATTAGTTGTCACCACGCCATTTTTGACAGACACGAGACTTTCAGGACTGGCGCCCATGATTTGATAATCGCCAAAATCTAGGAAATAGAGATAATTTGACGGATTGGTCAAGCGCAGATTTCGATAATAGTCAAAAGGATTGCCCGTAATCTGGCTCGTCAAGCGTTGACTGAGAACAATTTGGAACATATCGCCATTTTTGATGTAGGTTTTCGCTTGCTCAACCATTTTGATAAAGTCAGCCTTTGCCGTGTTACTTTTGAACGACAAGGGATTGAGCTTGACCGTTTCAAACTCATTTTTATGCGGTCGCGTCAAGTTTGACAGCACCAAATCCATGGCTAATTGCTGGTCAAGCGCTGAGCGCTCGCTATAAATATCTGACTCAACAATGGTAATCTGCTCCTTTTTATGGTCAAAAATCAGATAAGATTCATAAAGGAAAAAGTGCAAATCTGGCGTACCAATCACGTCCTCAGGAATTTGCCCGATATTTTCATAAAGGGAAATGGTATCATAACTCACGAAACCGATAGCGCCACCCGTAAACGGTAGGCTTGAAGCCTCTGTATTTTTAACCGTCAGCTCACCCAGATAATCGAGTGGAACACCCGTTTTGACCTGACCATTATCCGTCAGGACACCCTTTTCAAACTTAATTTCATGCACTGGGTTATAGGCAATCATGGAGTAGCGTGAATTTTCCTTTTCTCTTGGAATAGATTCCAAAATCAGCTTGTGTTTCAACTCCAATCTCAAATAAGCTAGAATAGGTGTGATAATGTCTGCATTAATCGTTTTTCTTAAAGTCATAAATATACGCTTTCTATACAAAAAGTCCTCGACGAAAGACTAAACTTTCGTCGAGGACGTTATCACACGCGGTGCCACCTCAATTTGTAGAGAAAAAACCTATTTGAAATAGCTTTTCTCTACATCTCATCTCCCTCAAGCAAGGGATTGTGCGATATCGGGCACCCTCGTGATTCTTATCGTTTCGAATCAAGATTGAACTATCCTAAGATTAGTCCACACATCGCAGCCCATTCACGTGATCGAACTCTTGTCTCGCAATCACCGACAAGTCCCTGAAAGTCCTAATATCTCGCTACTTCTTCTGCTATTGTTCTAATTTTACGATTATTCTGACAAGATGTCAAGCGAAAATAAAATTTACTACTAAATACAAATTAGAGCAGGCAATCTCTATCGTCAAACATTCTGAACGTTTTACCAGTTCCCCTCAAGATTTTTCTAGAAATAGAAAACTAAACCTTGAAACAAGCCTCAAATTTATTCTATCTATGGGTGGGCAGAGTTTGTCTAGTGAATTACTCCATTATTTTAAGTTTAGTCCTGTGACACCAACGGCTTCTGCTTTTATTCAAGCTAGAAAGAAAATAAAAATTGAAGCATTTGAAAAGCTATTTCAAACCACACATGCCTTTGACAGATGTCAAAAAAACTATAAAGGGTACCTCCTCTATGCGCATGATGGTTCTGACCTTAGGCTACCACGTGATAAAATGGATGCTACGACATACATTGAAGCCGTTCAAAGTAGCTATAATCTATTACATCTTAATGCACTTTACGATGTTCTGAATAAAATTTTTGTTTCGGTTGATTTTCAAGGCCGCAACGAAGTAGATGAGCGGGAAAGTCTGCTTAGAATGGTCGATAAGTCCAAGTTTAAACAGAAAACAATTATTATTGCAGACCGTGGTTATCGCTCTTTTAATGTTTATGAGTACCTTAAGCAGAGTGGGCAAAAGTTTGTGATTCGTGAGAAAGATATCATGAGTAAAGGTTTTCTTAACAATTTGCCTCTACCTAAAAAAGACTGTTTTGATACCGAAATAGTGTTTAACTGACTAGATGTCAAACAAAAGAAATCAAGGCTGATCCTAGTTACCATTTCTTATCAACCACATCAAAATTTGACTTTTTACCGATTGGCGCCAAGGATTATTATGTGATGAAATTACGCGTTGTTAGGTTCAAGATTAGCGAAACTACCTACGAATCAATCGTCACAAACCTAAATGAAAAAGAATTTTCAGTCGATGACATCAAAAAACTTTATCACCTTCGTTGGGGAATTGAAACGTCATTTAGAGAATTGAAATATGCTTTGGAACTTGCCAGTTTACACGCTAAAAAGAAAGCGTTCATTTATCAAGAAATCTACGCACGCTTGATGATGTACAATTTTTCTATGATGATTGCCATGGCTACTTTTCTTGAAAAGAAGGATACCAAGCATAACTATCAAATCAATTTCACACAAGCTTTTGGTATATGTAAAGCGTTTTTTTGTTCATCTTCAATCAACGTGAGAGGCTTGATTAAAAAATATATCTTACCGATAAGAGAAGGGAGAGCAGATCCTCTAAAATTGGCAAATAAGGGATTTTCTAGTTTTTTGTACAGACTAGCTTAGCTATGAAAACGGCCTAAATAATGGCGGCGAGTCGTATCGCCCATTTTGACATGTGCAGAATTCAAAGAGAAAGAAAAAGTGCAGAGGCTCTCAAAATTGAGAGCCCCTGCATTTCCTGATTGTTGACATCTAATGGCTTAACTTAATGACATTGAATTCTGACCTGTTTTTTTGTGAGATAGAGTTAGTATCTATGGACACGTTCAACTTTTATTTTAAGGTCATATGAGTAGACCATGAAATCTTCACTTTTCTGATTTGTTTCATCAAAATACGTCATTTATCTTCATCTTCTTTCGGAATAGTTTTCCCTGTGTTAGTGTCAACTCTGTCATGGTCGTCCACTAATTTTGGGAGGACATCAATCGCACTTTTCACGCTAAGAAATCCAAAAAGTAAAATTGATACCACTGCTATTCCCTTGATGGCTAAGTCATTTTTTGTTATTTTTCTTCTGATGACTGCTTTAATTTGTAAACGATTTAAAATGACATGAATCCAAACTAAAACAATCATGCTCAATCCAGCAGCAATATGCGCTTCTGGCCCTGTCTCACGAAAAAACATCAATATGATAAAACATAATAACAATAAAATATCAACAACAATTTTAACTGGTTTCATTTTTTTACCTCCAATTACTGACAGCAAATAACTTGACATTTTGGTATTATAATTATAACATATTTTTATTATTTCAACCTTTTAAAAGTTTGAAAACTGATTATATTTTAGCTCAAAAGCTTGTCGAATGTCACTTTTAGCGGTATCAAATGGAAATTCCTTGACATAATCCGCAAAGATAATTATCCGATTAACCGCTTCAATATCATCACAAGTCACGAGCGTTAGCTCTTTCTTGCCGGGATGAGCATCAATCACTTCAACATGATCAGGTGTCATAACTTGGACATCACGAATTTTATATTCATAAATTTTTTCTTTATCCGTGATGTAAATTACCATCTCTTTTTTTGCACGTTCAAGTGGTGTAAAGAGTAACTGTGGGGCACCAGCCACACCAGTGACATGATGACTCGCTAAGGCATAATTGCCTTGCCCCATGACGGCATCTTCTTTCATGGTACCCGCACCGTACATAAGTTCCACATTACCAATGCCGCGAAAAATTGGGAGGTTAATTCCTAAATCAGGGATAGCAATGCCTCCAATAACTGGCAGTTGCTGTGCATTTAACTGATTTTTCATCACATCTTCAAAGGAAATTGGATTGACTTTTGAAAAATCAAAGTCGCCAATGCCTTTTTGATCATTTTTCTTCAACGTTTTTTTATCAATCTTGGTCACTTGATATTTATTGGCATTCCATGCCATGAGCATGTTTCGAAAACCTTTGTTAAAAATGAGTAATAAGCTTAGCATTAATAGCAATATCAGAAAGATATTCACTAACCAGCGTCTCAATTTTTTCATTAGATCTCTCCCTTGCTACACTTGTAACTTATTGCATTATTTTAAATCAGCGATATCACCGAGTTGATAATCAGATTTTTTATCAATTTCAAAGCGTTCTTTCAAATTTTTACTAACGTAGACTTTATTATCTTTATCAACAAAAATGGCTTCGATATTTTTATGCTGCTCGACAAACTCATAACCTTTTTTGGTGCCTAAAGAAAAGATTGTGGTTGAAAGCGCATCACCGTCTACCCCTTTTTTACTAACAATAGTGACACTTTGAATATCATTATCAAAGGGATAGCCCGTTTTGGGGTCTAGTAAATGCGGATAGATTTTACCATCTACTTCTAAGAACCTTTCATAAATGCCAGAAGTTGACACAGATTCGTCTTGCACCTCTAAGAAACCAACTTGTGCGGATACCGCTTGATTAGGGTCTTTAATGCCAATCGTCCAAGGCTCATTTTCACCCCGATGCGACTGACCAATCAAAGATAGACTTGACGACCCCAAATCAACAATCGCCGTTGTCACACCATGTGCTTTCAGATAATCCGTCATCTGATCAGACACATAGCCTTTGGTAATCGCACCTAAATCTATCTTAGCCCCTTTTTTCGTGATATAGACGGTTTGTTTTTGATCATCAAACGCTATCAATCGATAAGAAACGAGCGGCAAGGCTTGATTAATTTCAGTCTGACTTGGCTTTCTGGCATCATCAAATCCGATGTGCCAGAGGCTACTGATAGCCCCAATCATCATGTCAAATCCCGTCTGTTTTTCAGAATAAGCATAGGCTTCTTTGAGCAATTTATAGACTGATTTTGAGACCTTGACCGGCTTAATACCTGCCTGTTCATTGATGGCATCTAGTTCACTGCCCGATTGGTTGACTGAAGTTTTTTTATCATAATCTTTGGCAATCGCAAGTGCCGCGACAATATCTTTTTCGTGCCCTTTATCATAGGCAGTAATTTTGACGTAAGTGCCCATGGTAAAAGTTTCTTTGACGTAGGGTTCTGTGCGCAAATCACGCTTGTGTGACACGCAGACTGTCAAAACCAGACTAAGCCCCAAAAGCATGGCGATAAAGCCTAGACTTTTTTTAAACTTCTCCACTTGTTACTTCCTCAGAGCCATTTTCAGCGGTTTCGTCATTAAGCTGCTCGGGTTCTTTCTCGACTAAAGCAAAGGTCACGATGTGCGCTTCTTTGTCCAAACGCATGACTTTCACGCCTTGGGCGCTGCGGCCAGTTTGGGAAATGTTGGCAACGTCGGTACGGATGACGACGCCTGTATCTGTAATCAGCATGAGGTCTTCGTTGCCATTAACGGTCACGAGACCGGCTAATTTACCCGTCCGCTCAGTGATGTTCATGACTTTGATCCCTTTACCGCCACGACCTTTAGTTGGGTACTGCTCAGCTTCTGTCCGTTTGCCGAGACCGTTTTCACTGATAACGAGGACTTCTTGGTTATTGTCAATGGTACTTGAGCCGACAACAAAGTCGCCTTCACGGAGGTTGACACCTTTGACACCCGTCGCTGTCCGACCCATATCACGGAGGATATTTTCTTTGAAACGAACAGAATAGCCGTTATGTGTGCCGATGATGAGCTCTTCATGACCTGTTGTGAGTAAGACGTTGACCAGTTGGTCATCTTCACGCAGGTTCAGAGCTTTCAAACCATTGGTTCTGATGTTGGCAAAGTGATTGGCGTTCGTCCGTTTGACAATCCCACGTAGGGTAGTAAAGAGGAGGAAGCGCTCTTGGTCAGATTTTTCGACGTTGATAACGGTTTGAATCGTCTCGCCTTCGTCCAATTTAAGCAGGTTGACGATTGGCAGCCCTTTCGCCTGACGACCATACTCTGGAATTTCATAGGCTTTCATGCGGTAAACGCGACCACGATTGGTAAAGAACAAGAGATGATCATGCGTTGAGGTTGATACCATGTGTTTGATGAAATCTTCATCTGACACGCCAGAGCCTTGCACGCCACGTCCACCACGGTTTTGGGCGCGGAATTCGTCTTGGTTGAGACGTTTGATATAGCCTTTATTTGACAAGGTAATCAAGACATCTTCTTCTTCGATTAAGTCTTCGTCTTCCACGCTGAGGACTTCACCGATCAGCAATTCTGTCCGACGAGGATCCGCAAATTTACGCTTAATCTCTTCCATTTCTTCAGTGATAATGGCAACAACGCGCTCTGGTTTCGCTAGAATATCAATCAAATCAGCAATCAAGGCCAATAAATCATCATATTCTTTCTGAATCTTATCACGTTCCAAACCTGTCAAACGACGCAAGCGCATATCGAGAATGGCTTGTGACTGACGCTCTGAAAGCTCAAAACGTGACATCAATTCAGCTTGGGCAACAGCATCTGTTTCTGACCCACGAATAATTTTGATGATTTCATCAATATTATCAAGGGCAATCAACAAGCCTTCTAAAATATGGGCACGCGCCTCAGCTTTTTCCTTGTCAAACTGTGTCCGACGGGTAATCACTTCTTTTTGGTGGGCGATATAGTGTGTCAAAATTTCTTTGACTGACAAAATTTTCGGTGCACCATCAACGATTGCCAGCATATTAAAGCTGAAATTAGTCTGAACGCTGGTTAATTTATATAAATTATTCAGGATAACATTGGCAGATGCGTCACGGCGAACTTCAATAATAAAGCGAACACCATCACGGTTAGACTCATCACGGACTGCAGTGATACCCTCAATCCGCTTTTCTTGCGCCAAACGCACGATATGCTCATGGAGTTTCGCCTTATTAACCATGTACGGAAATTCGGTAATGACGATACGTTCCTTGCCAGATTTTGTGATTTCAATCTCTGACTTAGCACGTAGCGTAATGCTCCCTTTCCCGGTTTCATAGGCGCGGTGAATACCGCTACGTCCCATGACAAGGGCACCTGTTGGGAAGTCAGGACCGGGCATCACTTCCATGATGTCACGTGTCGTCGCCTCAGGATTGGCCATAAGGAGTTTGACAGCATCAATCGTCTCACCTAAATTATGCGGTGGAATATTGGTCGCCATACCAACGGCAATCCCAGTCGTTCCATTGACCAAAAGGTTAGGAAAACGCGCAGGAAGGACGACGGGTTCTCGCTCAGTCCCATCGTAGTTATCAATAAAATCGACTGTTTTTTTGTTAATATCGCGCAACATTTCAAGCGCAATCTTGCTCATCCGTGCCTCTGTATAACGCATGGCAGCGGCGCCATCGCCATCCATAGAACCGAAGTTACCATGACCGTCAACAAGCATGTGGCGATAACTCCACCATTGCGCCATCCGAACCATGGATTCATAGATTGCCGAATCACCATGTGGATGGTATTTACCCATGACATCACCAGTGATACGGGCAGATTTTTTATGTGGTTTATCAGGGGTCACACCCAACTCATTCATACCGTAGAGAATACGGCGATGCACTGGTTTTAGACCGTCACGTACATCGGGTAACGCCCGTGCCACAATGACACTCATAGCATAGTCGATGAAACTTGTCTTCATTTCACTCGCCAGATTGACACTGACCAAATTTTTGTCTTGCATTAATTTACAGCCTTTCAAATACTAATCACGTATTGTTTCCATTGTACCAAAAAAATAGGAAAAAAGCTAGGCATGCCTAGCTCCACGCACGACAAACGCATGACTCTCTCTCCAATCCCAAAATATAAAGCATGTTTTTAAAAATAACAGCTCTCACATTGAAAACAACTGTGCCAAATAATCTGGAAAAGTCATTGATAACGAAAAACGTTTGAGACGAATGCTCATCTTCTTTTTACGCATTTCCAAATCCTTCAAA
>NZ_BAAGGP010000023.1:0-35043 GCF_054658615.1 Pseudolactococcus yaeyamensis | reverse complement strand
TTAACGTATCTTTCATCTCGTGAATCTTCTATAATCATAAATTTTTCTTGTAGTGTCATATTGTTCTCCTAATGGCAGTGTAGCACTTTTGGTTAATTTTTCAAGACTAATTTATGAAACGACCGTGCTGTTGATAGAGCGTTTCTTGACTTTCTTTATCTAATATTATCATCTTATCCTCTCAAACTGGCTCTGTAAAATAATTATATTCTGGCACTTTTAAACCTACCAGATATTTACTATCATTATAGTAAACCACTTAACAAGTGTCAATGCAGAAAAGAGGACAACAAGCATGCAACAACGCCAAAATCAAACAAAATACATCCTACTCATCTTTTTAGCTGTCTGCTTTTTAGCAACTGGTGGTATATTTGTTAAACTAAGCTCACTCCCACCAATCAATACTGGTTTCTATCGAATACTCTTTTCAATCCCTATTCTCTTACCATTGAGTAACAAACAGTTGAAAAAATTAACGAGACGCCAAGTATTGACGATGTTTGCTGCTGGTGTATTTTTAGCCCTAGACTTAACCTTTTGGAATATTTCTTTTCACTATACAACCGTTGCAAATGCTAATCTTCTTGCTAATTTAACACCATTTACAGTTATTCCTGTTTCTTATTTTCTATTCAAAGAAAAAATCAATAAAAATTTCATTCTGGGCGCAAGTATCACGCTCTTAGGTGTCTGTTTACTGATGTCAAGTAAAATCTCAATCAATCTATCCTCTTTAAGTATAAAAGGCGATCTACTCAGTCTCATCACCTCATTTTTCTATGCTGGTTTTATTTTAACGGTTTATCGTTTGAGAGATACTGTTAGCAGTAATGTGATTATGTTAGTCAGTAGTGTTGGTAGTTTAGCCACCTTGGCAATCGCAATTTTCATCACAGAGGGTTTCTATTTCCCAAAATCAATGTCCGATTTATTCCCTCTAATAGGGCTTGCGCTTGTCTCGCAAATACTAGGGCAAGGTCTCCTCTCTTTCTGCCTAGGCAAAGTCAATGCTACCATTTCATCTGTCATCACATTGTCTCAACCTGTTATTGCCGCACTCTATTCCTTCATCATTTTTCATGAAAATTTGACGACCTCTGAATGTCTTGCTATTTTCATCACCTTAATCGGTGTCTACCTAGCAAGGCTTAAACCGACCAATAAAAAGGCCTCTGTTTCTTAGACAAAGGCTTTTCATTCATTTTATTGGTTGCATATAAGGCAAAATTTCAGTTTCCACCCCAACATTTGTTGCATAAACAAAAGGTAAGTCATCTAATTTCGCCAGATTTTCCGTCCGCCCACTGACAATTACACCTGCAAATTTTGCTTTGTCTAAGGTCGGATATTTTTTGACTTGTTTGAGGGCGTCTTGGTAGATGTCCCAGCCATCACTAGCCATTAGGCTTTCCGTGCCCGCAGCTTTTTTGACAGCAGCGACAAAGGACGGATAGCTAGAGGGATACCATTCTTCTGTTTCTTTCGTCTTCAAAGCCTCATCTGACAACTTCCCTTCGGTATCAGCATTGAGACCAATCGCTAGATCCATTAAATCTAACGTCGAGAATTTATTAGCATTTGTACCAATCCAGTACCAATTGATTACCAAATCTTTAGGAATAGATGCTTGAATTTCTTGATAAGTCATCGGTTCGTTAAAGCTCACTGCAACTTCTGCAACATGGTTTGTCAACTCAGATAAAGTCTTAGCTTCATGTGTGCTCTCCTTATCAAAAATAACATCATTTCCATCATATTTAGGGTCGAAATCAGGATTGAAAAACAAAGGCACTTTCTGACCCGTTTTGCGATTAATCGCAGTCGTCAGTTCCTTGGAAGTCGGAGTTGTTTGCAGTGAGTTGAGATTGCCATTTATCTCAAATAAATCAATTTGAACCTCAATAGGTGCTGTGACAATTTTATAACCATCGATATTTTTAAACCGTTCACTGACCATCTGAGCGCTCATGCTTTTTTTAGTGCGATAAGACTTTGAAAAAGACTCGATATTAGGCGCTTGAATCATAGTCACAATATCCATCGTCTCCCGCACTTTTTTCCCTTGCGACGCCATGCGTTTATTAATAGCCACAGTACCAACCGCTACCACCACCAGCGTCGTCGCAAGTGAAATGCCAATCGTTTTCAGCACTTTTTTCCGTTTTTCTTTTTTAATCAACTTGTCAAAGTTTTCATTTAGTTTCATGATGCTATTTCTCCATTTCTTGTTTCAATTTTTGACGTGTTCGATATAAGTCGGTCTTGACTTTCGCCTCCGAAATCTGATAAATCTTGGCAATCTCCTTAACCGACTTATCATCTTCATAGTAAATATTAATAAGGGAAAGCTGATAATCATCCAATGCTTGTAATGCTTCATCTAACTGCCATTTTTTATCTTCATTTCGATCAATGTCCTGTTCACCATTGCCATAAATCAGATAAAAATGCTCAGATAGCAAGGCTTGATACCGCTTTTCTCGGCGATAGAGGTCATAAAATCGACTCAGCGCCACACGATAAAACCACGGCCGTAACGCATCGGGAGCCAGTACAATATCAGCCTGAATTAGCTTAACTAGCACATCTTGCACAATGTCCTGTGCATCTGCGGGATTCGCCCCTGTTTTAATCAAATAGCGCTGAATTTCCGACGCGTAGGTCATCAGAATCTGCTCATATTTGCTGATATTCACACTTTTCTCCCTCTATTATGATGTTGAAGCGACTGCTTTGACACACAATTCCGCGCGGATAAATTATCTCTATGTCAAATCACTGAAACTCGCTTTCACTTATATAACGAATGAAAACTGAAATGGTTACATAAAAGTTTAAAAATATTTTTGACACGAAAAATGCCTTATCAATTTGATACTGACAAGGCATTTTCATTCACATTATTTCTTATCTAACCCCATTGCACGTTGAACAGCTTTGAAAATCTCAACGATGATAATCATGGCAAATGATGCGCCAAGGACAATTGCCCATTGGTAAGCATCTAGATGCGAAACATGGAAGATGTCATTGAAACCTGGCACGACGATGGTCACTCCGAGCAAGATAAATGACACAATAATCGACCAGTTGAAGGTCTTGCTACGGAATGGTCCGACTGTCAGGATAGATTGGTAAACTGATTTGGCATTAAAGGCATGGAACAATTGGATTAGACCAAGTGTTGCAAAGGCCATGGTCAAGGCATCCGCGTGCATTTCAGAACCTGTGTGGACTGGCCATGTAATCGCTGCACCATAAACACCGAGGACAAGTGCTGCTTGCAAAAGTCCTTGATAGATTGTCGCAAACAAGACACCACCTGAGAAGAAGCTGGCTTTACGACCACGTGGTTTGTGGGTCATAATCCCCGGTTCAGTTGGCTCAACACCGAGCGCAATCGCTGGGAAAGTATCGGTTACAAGGTTGATCCAGAGCAAGTGTACTGGCTGTAAAACATCCCAACCAAATAAAGTGGCAAGGAAGATGGTCAAAACTTCGGCAGTATTGGCAGAAAGCAAGTACTGAATCGTTTTTTGGATATTTGAGAAGACTTTACGACCTTCTTCAACGGCAACGATAATCGTCGCAAAGTTGTCATCGGCAAGCACCATGTCAGACGCGCCTTTAGACACTTCTGTTCCGGTAATCCCCATACCAATTCCGATATCCGCCGTTTTAAGAGCGGGAGCATCGTTGACACCGTCGCCGGTCATGGCAACGACTTTACCTTCGTTCTGCCATGCTTTCACGATACGAACCTTATGCTCTGGCGACACGCGCGCATAAACGCTGTACTGGGTCACCACTTTTTGGAAGTCTTCATCGCTGAGCTCGTTCAACTCAGCACCAGTGAAGACGTGGTCTTCTGTATCGCCTTCGTCGATGATGCCCAGACGTTTAGCAATGGCTTCGGCTGTATCTTGGTGGTCGCCGGTAATCATAATCGGACGAATGCCCGCTTCTTTGGCAACGCGCACGGCTTCAGCAGCTTCCTTACGCTCTGGGTCGATCATACCGATCAAACCAGCGAAAATCAAGTCATTTTCAAGGGTTTCACTTTCAAGCTCAGGCACGGCAGACTCATATTTATAAGCCATCATTAAGACCCGAAGGGCTTGTTTTGCAAGTGATTTATTAAGCGTCAGAATCTCATCACGGTCAGCCTGTGTCATGGCAACGACTTGCCCATCAACAACTTTCTTGCTAATCCGTGTGAGGAGCTGGTCTGGTGCGCCTTTGACAGCAACGAGAAACTCTTCATCCGTGATTTTGTGGACGGTACTCATGAGTTTACGGTCAGAATCAAACGGTAACTCTGCTACACGCGGCTCAGCTTTGAGCACATTGCGTAGGTCATAATTATGATCAATCCCGTATTGGACGAGTGCCGTCTCTGTCGGGTCACCGATGAGTTTGCCGTCTTGGGAAATCTTAGTATCGTTGGCAAAGTTCATGATGCGAAGTGTCATATCATCGAATGAAATCTCATCAGTTGCATCTTGTAATTGACCGTTTGTGTAAACTTTCTCGACTGTCATCTGGTTCATGGTTAATGTACCAGTTTTGTCAGACGCGATAATTTCAGTCGAACCAAGCGTCTCAACCGCTGGTAACTTGCGGACAATCGCATTTTTCTTAGATAAGACTTGTGTACCAAGCGCAAGGACGATCGTCACAATTGCTGGCAATCCTTCTGGAATCGCTGCAACCGCAAGGGCTACTGATGTCATCAACTCTTCAAGTGGTGGATGTCCTTGAACAAAGACACCAATCACAAATGTCACTGCTGCAATCAAGAGAATTGCATAAGTCAAAATTTTCGACAAGTTGTTAAGGTTTTGTTTGAGTGGTGTATCTGTTTCCTCAGCATTTTGCAGCATTGAGGCGATTTTACCAACTTCTGTTGTCATCCCTGTTGCGACGATAACGCCCAAACCACGACCGTAAGTCACGTTTGAATTTTGGTAGGCCATGTTGACACGGTCGCCGATACCAGCATCCGCAGCAACGGCAACAGCCAAATCTTTTTCGACTGGGACAGATTCGCCAGTCAAAGCTGCTTCTTCGATTTTGAGGGAATTGACTTCGAGCAACCGCATATCTGCAGGCACAACGTCCCCTGCTTCAAGTGATACCACATCGCCGGGCACGAGCAAGTCTGATGAAATTTCCTCAACGTGACCATCACGACGGACACGCGCCGATGGTGTTGACATGGATTTCAGGGCATCAATTGCGGCTTCCGCTTTGCCCTCTTGGTAGACACCGAAAACAGCATTGATGATAACAACTGCCATGATGATGATGGCGTCACTGATATCTTCACCACCACTTGTCACCACAGATAAAATCGCTGCGATAATCAAGATGATAATCATCAAATCTTTGAATTGCTCTAAAAATTTAGCGAGTAATGTTTTTTTCTCGCCGGCATCTAATTCATTCTTACCATATTTGGCAAGACGTTCTTGAGCTTCAGTTGATGTCAAACCCTTTTTGGTCGTTGCCAAGTCTGACAAGACCTCTTCTGGGGATTGCGTGTAGTGTTTTTTTTCTGACAATGTAGTCTCCTTATTTAGTTTTCAGCTAAGCTGATTCTGAACAATAACTCCGGTCTCAAGATAATATTTTATGCAAATGCAAAACAAGCTCATAAAAATGAAAAAGAGACCAGTAGCAACAGCTACAAGTCTCGCATATTAAGCAACTACCGAGTCGAAACACGACCGTAATGACGATAGTTGCGCAGAAAACTGCTTGCTACTCCCTTGAGTTCTATTTTATTATAACAAATTCTGATAGATTTTCAAGTTTTAAACTCTCTTCAAAAAGAGGGTAAAACTCTCTTAAAACAGAGGGCATAGTTGCATTTTTTAAACAAAACCCTTAATCTGGCATGGGTGTTTCTTTTGTTGGATCTTTTACAACACCAGGCATTACCTTGATATCACCAACAAGTCTAGCACCTTTTGGCAGCCTTCTGATTAGGTCGTCGTATTCTTCTTGTGTCAAGGGAGGCTTTTCTTCTACTAATTCCTCTGGTCTTGGTATTGTAGGTGTATCCCAGAATAATTTGAAATCTTCTCCTTCTTCTACTTTTTCGACTTCAACTACAGGATCGACTTTCTCCTCACTGACTGCGTCTTCTGCCACCACAGTTGACAATTTTAAGCCAATACCCACCAAGAAAGCCATTGCAATTACTGATATGGTCACTTTCCCTTTCATATTTTTGCCTCCTTCGTTTAAAACATTTGTTCATATAATATAAAATCAATGGCTTCTAAACGTCTCGACTGACCTGTTGTTCCGATATAACTACCAAATAATGTGGTCTCAGAACTACTAATCCAGTCTCCCCAACCAATTCCTTGCATATGTCCTTGATAATAGATACCAAATCTTCCAGAAGTGTATAGTTGAAACGCTTCAATTCTAAATCCTTGACCAGTGGTACCCGTAGTAGCCCCGTTTGAAACCCAAGACTGCCAACCGATATTTTGCACATGTGACCGATACGAAATACTGGTACCCATATTACTAAACGCCAATTGAAGTGCTTCAAGTCTCAAACTCTTTCCCACAGTCCCTGCATAATATTGCTTATGATTAGCTGCATCTAACCAACCATAATTTTGAATATGATCTTTGTGAAAAAAGCCTGTAACTGCTCGCTGCCTACTAAGCGCTTCATACCTTTCATTTGAAACGATTTGATAGCCCTCTGGCAATCTCCGAACTAGGTCAGCATATGTTGCATCTGTTAGAGTTGTTCCCTGAACGACAACATCTGCCTTGACATGTATCGTCGGTAGCCATGCGATTCCTATCAGCAAACTGGCTATCACAAAAAACAGTTGCCATTTGCGCTTGTTTTCTCCAATAAAATAAGAGGAACGTAAAGAAAAATCTTTGGTTTTCATCATAAAAACCATCCTTTCAATTTTTTAATTTTCCCTCGATATATGTTAGCCCAATTATATCACAAAAAAGAAAGCGCTGCCATTCTTTTTTTATTTCAATTGTATAACATTAGAAAACTTATTATTTCATTTTCTAGTGACTATAAAAAAACACCATCTTTTTCAATGGTATTTTTTCCAATCTCATTTTAGAAGTTTGTTTGATCCGGGTCACTCGTCATGCGTGTGGCACCGTGGAGGGTATCAATCGTTGCGATATCTTCAACCGATAATTCGAAGTCAAACAATTCACCATTTTCAATGATACGGGTTGGTGTCACTGATTTTGGTAAGGGTAGGTAACCTTTTTGTAGTGACCATTTCAGTGCGACTTGCGCTGGTGATTTACCATGTTTTTCAGCGATTTCGACCAAGGCTGGTACTGTCAGTACTTCGCCTGTTCCGAGTGGTGAGTAGGCCTGTGTCAAGATGTTGTGCGCTTTGTTGTAAGCGACAACTTCTTCTTGCTGGTCACTTGGGTTCACGTAAAGTTGGTTGACGACTGGTGCGATTTTTGCTGTTTTCAGAAGTGCATCAATATGGTGTGGTCGGAAATTTGAGACACCAATAGACTTGATTTTGCCTGCTGCAACGCCAGCTTCCAAGGCACGCCAAACTTCTGCATTTCTTTTTTCATAGCCGATTGTTTCTCGGATTGGTGCAGGATTTGGCCAATGGATTAGGAACAAATCAACATAGTCTAAACCAAGCTTAGCAAGGCTTTCATCAATGGCTGCCAAGGTTTCTTCATAAGTCGTTTTATCATTCCAAACTTTTGTTGTCACATAGATGTCTTCACGTGCGAATCCTGAATTTGCAATGCCACGACCTACTGAGGCTTCGTTTTTATAAACAGCTGCTGTGTCAATATGACGGTAGCCTGCTTTAAGGGCTTCAATGACTGATTTTTCAGCGACATCACCGTCAGGTGTTTGCCAAGTTCCGAAACCAACAACTGGAATTTTTTCGCCGTTGTTGAGTGTGTAAGTATCTGTTAACGTCATGATAATCTCCTTTAAGATGTTGAGGCGGCTGCTTTGAGACTAGGAAAAATAGGAAAAGGCATAAGCGAACACGAAAGGCGCAAAGTGCGGTAAGCTCCCTAGGAAAATAGGAAAAACAAGGTTCTGCGCAAAGCGCAGGTTTCTGTCTCTCTCTTTTTCCCTAGGAGTTACACTTTATAAGCTAGACGAAGTTCGTGCGCACTTTTATCTTTTTTTCATAATCTCAAGGAGCCGAAACTCAGTTTGATTGGTTGAGTGTAACGCTTTCATATAGATATTATAATACATATATAGTTTTTTCACAACTATTTTAAATATGACTTTCTCTAAATTTGCTTTTGAAGTAAATTCTTTTAGCTAGAGACAATCATTTTCGCACTCATCAAACCTTATCTGAGTGACCTGAGCCAAATGTTTGTTCAAAATCTACTGCTGCACCGATTAGATTGGCATCATTCCTAAATTGGCAAGGTTTAATATTAGGTAGAAATGGTGCAATCCCAGAGCTATCTACTATTTTTTGAAGCTCTTTTTCAAGTTCTGGTATTAACCAATCTGCTTGCGACACACCACCTCCAATAATCAAACACTCTGGGTCAAAAGCATAAGTTAGATTAAAAATACCTTTGGCGACATTGAACAGAAAAATAGCCATTTCTTCCTTGGCAATCCCTTCGCCAGCAAAAGCGCGTTCGAATATCTCTTCCCCCGTCAAATCATTTCCTGTTCTTTTTTTGTAGCGATTCGCCATACCTATAGCTGTGCCAAGGGCTGAAAAACTATGTTGCTCATCCATTAACATGAAACCGAATTCGCCCCCAAATAAATGTTTGCCATGACGAATTTTTCCGTCTATGACAATGGCACCGCCAACACCAGTTCCCAATACTAGCAAGATGACATCTTTCATTCCCTTGGCCGCACCAAACTTTACTTCTGCAAGTGCGGCACAATTCGCATCGTTTTCCAAGGAAACTGGCAAGCCAAATCTAGTTTCGAGTTCACTTCTGATATCAAATTGATGGATATAGGGTAAGGCACTCGCACCTTCAATCACACCTGTTGCTTGATTAACTGCTCCTGGTGAGCTGATGGCAACACCAGAAATCATAGTCAGTTGCTTATAGTTTTCAACCAATTCAGTCAGCTTAGCATAATAATCCGCCAAGGTTTTCGGCGTTGGAAAACTTCCTTTTTCACTTAATTTACCCTGACTAAAAAGGGCATGCTTGACGCTTGTACCACCAACATCAATTGTAAGTAATGACATTTTTAACTCCTTATATTCTCTATTTCAGGCATTTTCTGATAAATCAATGCCGTCAAACAACTCAAATTCGATGACTGTATCTAGCTCATCTGGTAGACTATCAAACCAAGGCAAATCAAGAAAAGCATCATGAGGAAATTTAGAGACATGCCACGGTCGTTCTAAGTTCATCAATGTACCATCAGCCAACAGTTTTGCTGATTTTAATTTTCCTTCTAAGCCAACGAGCGGGAGCGGACCAACACCTCTTTCATAAATGTGTGCATAGAGTTTTGCCCCTTGAGTTTCAGTTGCAGTTTTATAAGTGTACCGTCCCCATTCTGGTTTTTCGATTGGTGCTGCTTGACAGCCATAGATACTGATCGCATTTTTTTTCATCCAATGGCCGATCGCTTCTAATCTGCTAACTGCCAATTCTGGAAAATGCCCTGTCGCATCCGGACCAACATTAAGAAGGAGATTACCATTTTTACTTACTGCATCAACAAGAGCATGAATCAAAGTCTTACTGCTTTTATAAGCAAACGGATTGTTGGTATACCCCCAAGTTTGGTTCATTGTAATGGCGGCTTCCCAAGGCACGAATTCTCCATTCTCATTCATCATCCCCTTAGGTGGGACGATCTGCTCTGGCGATGTAAAATCTCCTGCATATCTTTCAGGAGTTGCTACCAACATTCCTCCATTTGACCCTAGTCGATTATTGTAAATCAAATCAGGCTGTAATTCATGCATCATGGTCACAAGCTGACTCGCTCGCCAAGTCTCGCCTTTCATGTTAGGGAGACCTGTTTCAACAGGATTATTATAGGAAAAATCATACCACATGATGTCAATTTTTCCATAATTGGTCAGTAGTTCCCGAATTTGACCGTGCATATCATCTAAGTAACGATTCAAATCACGTTGTGGTTCAAACTCCTCCGCTTCAGGTGCTTCACGCCTTGGATGTTGTAAATCTCCATAGTGTGGGAAATCAAAATGATGCCAGTCAATCAAGGAATAATAAAAGCCAATCTTAATCCCTTCTGCTCGAAAGGCCTCAACAAATTCACGGACAAGATCTCTGTTCAAGGTATGTTGCGTTGAGTAGTCGGTTAGCTGAGAGTCAAAGAGACAAAAACCATCATGATGCTTGGTTGTCAGAACAGCATATTTCATCCCTGCTAATTTTGCAAGTCTTGCCCATTCTTGCATGCAATTTTTTTCTGGAGAAAAGGTATCAATATAAATTTGATAGGTGTCATCTGTCATTTTTTCGTGACTCTTCAACCACTCTGATTTCCCATTGACAGCATAGGCACCAAAGTGAATAAATAAACCAAATCGATCTTTTTGAAATTTTGATATGTTCATGTCTTTCCTTTAACTTAAAATTTTGTTTTTTGAAATTTGACAACCGTATAATGTTCAGCAAATTTCGGACACTTTGTCGTTTCAAGCGATAAGTCAAGGATTGAGCCATCGTTTAAAAAGGTAAGTTGTGATGTTACCTGTGATAAGGCTAATAAATCTTTTGGCGTGAGTTGACTGCTTAGAGCAAAGCCATAGACCATGCCTTCCTTTTCAACAAAGTCAAATGCCAACCCTTGTTCAAATTGGATAGGACGCGTACTGTAGATAGCTTGACCATATTGTGACAACCATTCTCCTAATTGCGCCATAATGTCTAGAGCGGGTTCAGGTAAGGTCCCATCTGGCTTAGGGCCTACACCTAAAATCACATTACCACCCATGCAGACAATTTTAATCACATTTTCAAGGATTTCCTCAAATGATTTGTACTGATCATTTGGGACATAACCCCAATTTTTAGCCAATGGTATGTTGCTTTCCCATGCCTTGACTGGTGCGATTTCAGGAATTTTTCTTTCTGGTGTGACGTAATTTTCATACTTTCCACCAATCGTACGGTCTACAATCAACAAATCAGGCTGTTCTTTTCTAACCTTCTGAGCAATCTGATCCATATCTAAATATTCATGGTGACTAGCATTTACCCAACCACCATCTAGCCAAAGGATATCCAATGGACTGTACTTTTCACTAATTTCTGTCAATTGATTGGTGACAAACTGATTAAACTTAGCCCATATTTCTGGCTTTTCTTTTGGATCATAGGAAGCTAAACGCCCTTTTGGACGCTCATCAGAGACCCAGTAATAAGACGAATGCCAATCAGGTTTAGAATAATAGGCACCGATGCCTAAGCCAACTTCACGAAAGGCTGAAACAACCTGACCAAACGCATCTGCCCGCGGATCATTTTGGAAGATAGCATTTCCTCCCGTTAGTTTGTAATCACTGAACTGCGTGTCGTACATGGCAAAGCCATCGTGGTGCTTGGTCGTAAAAATCATATATTTAAAACCAGCTGCTTGACAGGCTTTAGCCCATTCCGTCGCATCAAATTTTGTCGGATTAAATGCTTGTTCTAACGCCCAATAATCATGCCTCAGCTCATCAATTTGATCGCGCCAAGCACCCTTTTTTCTAGCCCAGTCATCTTCTTCGGATAATTGCCAAGATTCAACAATCCCTGCCTCGGCATAAAGACCCCAGTGAAAAATGACACCGATTTTTTGATCCTGAAACCACTCTAGTTTTTCTTGAAGGTCTGTTGTTAAGTCACCATAAGCCTCTTGCTCAGCTTCTAAATTTTCTTCGATATCTTCACGTTTTTTTACCATTAAACTTTACCTCAGTAGCTTATCCTTGTTCAGTCGCATCATCATCAAACCCATTATTTTCAGTCAATGCCTTGAACCAAAGTCCTGATTTTTTGACTGTTCGTTTTGGATGCTCTGCTAGATCAATACTGTAAAAACCATAACGATTACGATAGCCATTTAACCAAGACCAACAATCGGCAAATGTCCATGCGTGATAACCGAAGCAATTACTGCCAGCTTCAATCCCTCGCAAGAGTTGAACCAGATGTTCTTTCATGAAATCAATGCGATAGTCATCTTGAATCATGCCTGTTTCGTCTGCAAAACTTGCTTCGTCTGCAACACCCATCCCATTTTCAGAAACAAACCAAGGTATGTTATGATACTTCGTTTTCATCAGCATGGCAACATCATATAGGGCTTCTGGATAAATCTCCCAACCTCTATATTCATTCATTCGACGCTCAGGCCAAACATAGCCGGCATATAAATCTGATGGATCTTCTGCTGGATATTTTCCGTCTAATTTGGCTTGCACGCGGAAAGGTTGATAATAATTCATGCCCACAAAATCGACTGTGTTGGCTGCAATTAGGGCTATATCTCCCTCAACTGTTTCTGGCAAAAGATGATTATCAGTTAGAATTTCTTTTAGCAAAGCGGGAACTTGACCTAAAACTGTCGAATCTAAGAATGAAAAAATGTTAAGACTATCCGCAATCTCTTTGGCTTTTAAATCTTCTGGCGCATTACTTTTAGGATAGGCTGGTGAGATATTAAGCAGGATACCAATTTCCCCAGCTTCTCTATTTAACTCACGAAAAGCTGCAACCGCTTGAATATGTGCCATTAACGTGTGATAGCCAGCTTGTACTGCTTTTTTAAAATCATGAATAGCGGGATAGTGATAGCCTTGAAGATAACTGCATTCAATATGAACCATTGGTTCGTTGAAAGTCGTCCATTTATCTACCAAATCGCCAAATTCTTGAAAGGCTGTTTTAGCATAAAAGGCAAAGCTATCAACAGATTCACGCGATTCCCACCCACCTTTTTCCATGAGCCACCAAGGCATATCAAAATGGAAAAGATTAATAATCGGTTCAATCCCATTTATTTTCAGTTCTTGAAAATAATCTCGGTAAAACGCAACAGCTTTAGGATTGAGGTGCTTACCATCAGGAAGTAGGCGTGTCCACGAAATGGATGTCCGAAATGAGTTCATCCCAATAGCTTTCATACGTTGCACGTCTTCTTTGTACTGGTGATAAACGTCTGAGGTAATCTGAGGTCCTTGGTTATCGTTAAAGCGCTCTGGCTCTAGGTCAAACCACTTATCCCAAGTACTATCTGACTTCCCCTCTAATCGGCTCGCCCCTTCAGATTGAGGGGCAGATGTGGCCGCACCCCACAGAAAATTTGCTGGAAATTTTTTCATTATCTTTCTTTCTATCTATTTAAAATTTAAGTCAGAGAAGTCGGTAAATCATCAAATTTATAGTCTTTAATCATTGGCACAAGTCCTAATTTGACTGCAATGCTTTTACCTTGCATCATATCCTCATGTTTTAAGATTAATTTTGAACTGTTCTGACCTTCTATCTTGACTTCATTTACAAATTGATATTGTTCTGCTGTCTGATTGGCACTAAGTGTCAGTTGTTTACCATTTGACAAGGCAAGAGTCGCCTTAGAAAAGAGAGGAATACCTAACGTGTACTCACCACTTCCTGGGCAAAATGGATAAAAACCTAGACTGTTGAAAATGAACCAGCTAGCCATTGACCCATTATCCTCATCACCCGGAAAAGCTTGCGAGCCCTGATGAAAAGCTTTCATCATCAACTGTTTAAGCACCGCTTGCGCCTTGTAAGGCTGACCGACAAAATGGTAGAGATAAGGCACATGAAAACTCGGTTGATTACTAATCGCAACTTGTGCAAAATCAAGCGCCACCATCTCACTCATTTCATGAATCTGCGTGCCGTAGCTACCGACTTCAAAATGTGGCGGCGTATTATGAAGTTCATCTAGTTTAGCAATAAATGCTGAGGGGCTCGGGTACATACTGACCAAACCTGCCACATCGTGCACGGCGTAAAAACCATTTTGATAAGCGGAACCTTCGGTATAGGCACCTCCCCAAGCAAATGGTGAAAAAACACTTGAGAACTGACCTGACCGATTTTTTCCTCGCATCAAACCTGTTTGACGATCAAAACAGTTGCGATAGTTTTCCGAACGCGCCTGATAAACTTCAAAAATCGCTATTTCTCCGAGATATTTGGCAACTTGGGCAATACAATAGTCAGAATAAGCATAGTCTAACGTTGCATTAACGCTTTCAGGATAATCATTAGGGACATAGCCGAGTGTTTGGTAGACTGTCACACCTTCACGACCATACTTAGCATCAGCACTTTCAACAGTCGCTGATTTGATCATGGCTGTCAAAAATTCCGACATCAAATCTAGCCGAATCCCCTTGACACAAGCATCAGTAATGACCGAATCAATCAAAGTCCCCGGCATCATACCACGTTCATCTGGCGATAACCATTTGGGCAGATAACCGACTTCACGATAGTGATTGAGGAAGCCTTCCAGCATTTCAGAATAATCATCTTGGGCAATCAAACTAAAAAGTGGATAGACCGTTTTAGCGGTATCCCAGAAGCCATTATTGGTATAGTAAACACCTTTCTCAACGGTTTGCGTGACCGTTTGATAGTGAATCGGCTGCTTGTTGTCATCTAACTCATAAAAACGGGTTGGAAATAGAAAGGCACGATAAAGACAGTGTTTGAAGATGGCGACTTGTTCTGTTTTATCATCCTCAATTTGAATCCGTTCAAGCTTATCAAGCCAAGCAGCTGTTGCTTGAACTTGCGTTTCTTCAAAAGTTTGCTGCCTTTCCCGTGCTAGATTGAGCAAGGCTTGTTCCTTTGAGATAAAGGAAGTTGCAAGCGTAATCATTTGTTCCTGACTGTCATCTTCAAACTCTAGCCGAATATGGTCATGTTCAAACTGCTTAACCGCCCGAATTGGACTGGTAAAAGTCAGCGCCAAATACATGGTAAACTGAGCATCACAACTGTCTTGAAAATTACTAAGACTAGCAAAAATTGTCTGATTGTCTATCTGTTCAAAAGCTGTTTGCTTCGGCAAATAGAGTAGCAAACTGGGATTGATTTGCTGATAGGAAATCTTTAGTTTCGCACCATAAATACTGGGAACAAGTGTCGTCCTAAGTTGATAGCGTTCGCTTGTTAAACTCAAACAATCGGGTCTAAAAATCGCACCTTCTTGTTGATAGGTTGTTTTGGCTTGATAAATCGTTTTGACATCATCATTCCCCGAAACGGGTTGCATGAGAAAAGTTGAAAAATCTCCCACCCAAGGACTGGGTTGATGTGTGACACGAAAACCTTCCAAGGTGTTATCATCTGGATGGAACCACCACGCACCACGTCCACCATTGGTCTGGGGAGCAAAATGGTTCATTGCAAAAGGTAGTGCTGTGACAGGTAGACAATTACCATGAGAAAAATCACTTGTATTGCTCGTTCCGAACCGTGTATCCATCATTGAGAGCCTTGTTTGCATCGCTTATCTTTCTCCATCATCTGAATCTTAAAGTCTGAATCTCAGCTTGCTCTAATCGTCCGACTTTCTCTTGAATTTCCTCTTCCAAAAGATTGGTCATAATTGGCGTTTTATCTGATAAAGTCACAGTATGCTCACTTGATTCACTCAAAAGATTATAGCCGCGGATAATCACGCCATCCTTGTCCTCAGCTTGTTTACTTGCTGTCAAGGCAAAGTTTTCACTGGTCCAAGTCAAAAATGTATCAGTCATTGGCCGTGTTCCCTTATGACTTTGCGTTTGACCAAATACCAAAGGGATTTGATTCCCACGCGCCGTTAAATAACTGTCAACCTGCGTTGCACCCGTCAATTGTGCTGAAAATTCTACCGTGTGCGGTCCCAAACACTGAGCCTCTGGCGTTGGAAAATAGCCCCAGTCCCCCATCTCTCCTACGCAACGTAGCAAAGTAACCGCAATTTGACCGTCCGGCGTTACTTCGTATTCATTTAAGCCAATGTTGCCAATGGTTAGACCGTGTCTATCATCATGCAGATTAACAAAAGCCTGTTGATGTTGTGGATTAGTCGGATTTTGCCAGATATCACTGACTTGATTAGGGCGTTCAACAACTTCGCAGATACTTTCTGCGACATGTGTTGCGGTTTGAATATCCGTTGGGAAAAGCACGCGTAGGCGATGATCAAGGTGCTGATTATCGAAACTTGTCACAAATTTGACTTGCTTAGCTTCTTTTGACAATGAAATCTGTGTCTTAATCACAAACTCTTGCTTGACTGGACTGCGTCCCGCCTGACGATTGGTAACATCAACAACATTTTTTTGTTCTTCTTGTAATCGGACTTCTGCTGAAACAGGTAAGAGCATTGTCGTTGTTAGTTCCAAAGCACCTTCAAATGCGGTATTGGTCACAATTTTTACAGTACTTGAAAACTCGGTTGAGAGATAGGTTTCACGCGCCTTATCCTGCTTATAAACATATTCATTGCCGATATCTGCTGTATCTTCAAAAATCAATCCCGTTACGCTCTGCTGAGTCTCCTTATCCAAGATGGTCAAGCTACCATTTGCGTTTACAGTTGCTTTAAGATAGGCATTCTCAAGGCTATTTTCAGTTACCAGACCACCCGATTGTTGACGAGGCAGGGCATCTAGTAATTCATAAGTTTGATAACTCATTTTAGCCAATTTAACAGGAAGTCGAATGGTCAGATATTTTGCCATGTAAGGCACGCGAAAAGCATCTTTGGGCAAGTCATAGTTAAAGTCAATACTTTCCTCTAGTAGTTCATAGGGAACTTCTTGTCCTTGATAGTCCAAAATTTTGAAAGGTTTGGTCGCTTTCGAAAGCAAGGTTTGACGTGCTTCTTGTGGGTAGCAATCCTTGAAAAGTATCCGATCTATTTCTAGTTTAACCGTCACTGCTTCTTGCTTAGCCACACCTGATGTATTAAAGATGACAAACGGTAATCCCTTACAAGTACTTGTGTCAATCTGTTCGGTCAGATGTCGAATCGCCTCCTCTTGGATGAATTGCGCAACTTCAGTTGATTTCTGAAAACGCGTCATCATCTCACGGTGCACCTCATCAACAGAGCACCCACAGATGGAATCATGTGGATGATTTTGCATGAGTAGCTTCCAAGCATAGGTGAGTTGTTCTTGGGGATAGACATAACCCGTCTCTGCTGCAAATGTTGCCAATGGTTCTGCTAAATTTTCAAGGCTGACTTGATTTTTCACATTGGCTTGCTTGAGATAAACCCGTGCTGAGGCTGTATTTACAAGCGTATACCAGCCCGGTGTTTCCTGAGAGGTTAATTCTCCCTGAACACTGCCCAGATCCGTCGGCAAATCTGCCTTAAGTGCCGCTAAATAATCATCAAAATTTGAATGGATGAACTCATAATCAGGGTAGAGCTCATTTGCCAAGGCGAGCGCTGCCCCTACATTTTTTTGAAGCGGTTGATGGTCGACACCATTCATCATCAAAAGATGGTCAGTCGAAGCAAATTTTTCTGCATCTGCTAATTTTTGATCCCAAAACTTTTGAGCAGCTTTTTTTTCATTAGGAATTTCATTGCCATTTGAATACCAATTGGCAAATAAGACACCTAAGATTTCACTGCCGTCAGGACCTAACCACTTCATCTCCGAATACTGTGAGGTATAAGCCGCATCAGAGACTTGATTATTAAAACCAGTCGGTGTCACACCTCGACCAAATGCAGCAGCATCTAAGCCGACTTTTTGCATCAATTGTGGTGTCTGACCCATATTCCCGAAAGTATCAGGGAAATAACCAAGCTTGACGGGATTGCCATACTTTTTACTCTCCGCAAATCCTACTAACATGTTACGGATATTGGCCTCTGAAGAAATCAGAAAGTCATCTTGTAGGATATAAAATGGGCCTATTCTCAGTCGACCTTCTTTGATATATTTCTCAACTAAAGGGCGATTTTCAGGCTTGACTTCCAAGTAGTCGTCAATCGGAATCGTCTGCCCATCTAAATGAAAATAACGAAAACTCGGATCATTTTCAAAACTATCTAACAGCTCATCAAACAGTTCAACCACACGCATGTGGTGCTGTTCATAGGGCATATACCATTCTCGATCTAAGTGGGAATGGGAAATCACGTAAACTTTTTTCATTTTTAAATTGCTTTCTTAATTTTAATTCGAATGTCGAAATAATCCAACATCAATTCACAAAACATCATGTTGGCCCATGAAAACCAGTCTCTTGTATAGTTGGCTGGATTATCAACATCAAAACCCTCGTGCATCAGATTGGTACCGGCGCTTGTAGCCACTAACATCTCCAAAATCTCAGCTTTTTCAGCCTTGTCTGGTGTTGTTAAGCCCTGCATCGCAAGTGCAATAGGCCAAACGTAATTTTCAGGTGTATGGCTTGAGCCATTACCAGCCGCATATTTACCTTGATAATAATAGGGATTTTCTGTTGATAACAGAGTGGCACGCGTATTTTGATAAATCTCGTCCTCTACCTCACAATAGCCTAAATAAGGTAGACTCATGAGATTTGGAATATTGGCATCATCCATAATCGTAGCATGACCCAAACCATCCACTTCATAGGCATAAATCTCTTGTCCTGCTTGATTTTTGACAAGGGCAAATGCTTGAATCCCTGCTTCAATTGCAACTTTTAGACTTATTACCCGCGCCAATGTTTGCTCATTTGGCAAAATTAAGTCAAAAACATCAGCTAAATAACTCAAAACTAAAACAGCAAATTGATTACTTGGCACTAAATAATTGTAAATACAGGCATCATCACTCGGTCTAAAGCCACTCCAAGTCATTCCGATTACAGCACACTCAGGACCTTTACCGTCATTTATTAAGGTATCCTCAGCTCGCCAAGTATCCCGCATAAATCGATAAGGAGACTTGGCATGATTTTGCTCTGTTTCCCAGACTTCTAGCACTTTGTCAACAGCAAGAATAAAGTCGCTGTCAAAAACCGTTGCATCTTCTGTTGCCAAATAATACAGATAGGCAAGTTGTAAAGGATAGCAAAGCGAATCAATCTCGTATTTTCGTTCCCAGATCCAATCATTCATTTCCGTCTGATCGGTTTGATGACCTTGACCATTGGCTTCGGCATTGAAAGCGTTGGCATAAGGATCTAAGGCAATGGAGCGGAGCTGACAGGTTAGTACCCCCTTGATCAGGTCTTGAATTTCAGGATTATCTTTTGCCAAGACTAGATAAGGGCGGATTTGAGCGGTTGAATCTCGCAGCCACATGGCAGGAATATCCCCAGTCAATAGGAAAATACTCCCATCATCTAATTTTTTGACCGTTGTTTCCAAGGTATTGGCATAGCATTTATTGAAAACTGCAACCCACTCGGGATGTTCCGAGCCATATCTATCAGTAATCATCTGCATAAATGCTTGAACAGATTTTGGTATCATTTTATCACTTCCTTTATTTTTTCATGAAAATAGGTAATAATGCGCTAAGATTTGCAAATATTTCATCAAATGTCTGAGCTGTCGGAATATCTCCCCAAATACTAAGATAAGCACCACTATTTTCGCCTTTTTGCCCTCCAGAAAATAGTGTCGGCGTCCAATCTGCCAATTTTTCAGGTGTTGGGTAGGCATAACCTGCGGCCTCACCTATGACATAGTAAAGGTAATTATCACAGAAGTTGATTAGTTTATAGCCTTCAAACGCTGTCACTTTTGCCATTTCCTCATGCCAATTTGTCCAGTAAGTCACCGTTATTTGTTGATTTGGTAAAACGTTGCTTTTCCGAAAAAGACCATCATTCCAAACTCTAGGTTCTAGTCCTTGGTGAGCGATGCGTTCAGCCAGCTTGTTTAAATAGGTCACATAAGTTTCCAAACCTTGAGCTGTTGCCCCAAACTTGTCTTGACTTTGCTTAACCAACTCGTCTGGTAAGTCTGCAAAATCTACGAATTCATCGCCACCGATATGAAAAATAGAACACCCTTTGAATAACTCTAGCATTTCCAGAAGTAACTTTTGCGAAAAATCTATCGCCTCAGCTGTCAAATTCATAGCTGTATCGGTCAATTTGAACTGTGGATATTGGGCTAAAATATACCCCCAGTGTCCGGGAGAATCAAGCTCTGGTACAATCGCAATCTGATGCTCTTGTGCATAGACCAACAACTCACGAATCTCTGCCTTAGTATAATGCTGTTCAGATGCCTTTACCCAGTCGCTCTCAATCCGAAAATCTTCATTATCCGAGAAGTGCAACTGCAAATGTGTCAGCTCATGCTCTGCCAAAAGGTCAATCAAAGCACGTAATTCATCAAGGGTGTAGAACTTTCGAGCTACATCAATTAACAAACCACGCTCGTCATTTAATAACTGATTTTTCATCCTTATCACAAAGGAGGTGCTACAAGATGAGCAGACCTCCTTTTCCTTTCTACGATTCCACGATGTGAAATCTTGAAACTTGACCTGCGCTAACGCTCCGTCCAAGCGGGGTCATTCGCGAACTTCGTCCACTCAAAGGCTTTCTACGATTCCACGATGTGAAATCTTGAAACTTGACCTACGCTAACGCTCCGTCCAAGCGGGGTCATTCGCGAACTTCGTCCACTCAAAGGCTTTCTACGATTGGTCTCTGTGAATGATCCCCATTTAGAATAGCCACAAGATTTATTTTTTAGCCCAACGCTCATAAACACCTTGGTAGACTTTTGTGTATTCTTTTATCTTCATTTTATTGAGTGTTTCAACATATTTATCCCAGTTTGAGAGAGGTTCAACACCTGTGATAAATTTCGCTTCCATTTCTTCATTGTATAGTTTTATTTCTGCTGCTGACTCATTGACACTATCCTGCTCATCTTTCGTCAAATAAGTCACTGGAAATGGTACTTTACCATAAGGTGTCATTTTTGCCTCTGTTTCAGCCTTGATAAAAAGCTCAAATTCTGTTCTTTCGGGATCATTAGGATTTTCTTTGATACTTGGTAAAGAAATTTGAAGTTCCGGTGTTGCGATACCATAATCTGGTGTAATCTCACTTCTTACTTCTTCAGGATCCTGATCCTTAACACGGTCTGTAAAGACTTTGACTTTTTCACCTTTATCATTATCTTGCCAATCCCATAGTGCGCCCTCTGGTCCTCGGTTGATATAGTCAAAACCTTCTTTAGTATAGAAATAATCAACCCAACGTAAAGCTGCCTTTGGCGATTTATTATTTTTAGTAATCGCAAAAGCTCCTGTTTGAATCCGTTGCGAAATTGGCGTTACGATATGATCCCCTGTTTTTGACAAAGGTTGGAACATTGGGTCATTAACTGCCTTACCTTGTTCCTTGCCTGAAGTAAAGAATGAATACCAATCAGGATATAAACCTAGACGATTATCGTTACCTTTTGCTTTTTTCTGTTCATCAGCCTGTGAATAAACTTCCGGATCTAGCAATTTTTCAGTATAAAGTTTATTCATGAAAGTCAAGAATTCTTTATATTCTGGTGTTGCTTTGGCGTAAGACACTTTACCATCATCATCAACTTGTATCCCATTATCACTATTGAAAACGCCGAAGGCTGGCATTAACCAACTCTTGACATTCTTCAACTCAACATCCGTCAATGGAATTTCATCTTTCTTACCATTTTTATTGGGATCTTCATCACGGAAACGAATTAAAAGTTTGTAAAAATCATCAACCGATTTTGGTAATTCTTTGACACCTAAATTATCAAGCCATTCGCCATTGTACCAAAGCGGACCAGCCGCCCAAGCGCCTGTATCACCATCAGCAATCATTGGCAAAGAATAGATATGACCATCTGGTGCTGTGATGGATTTCTTGATTTCAGGTCTATCTTTCAACACCTTATCCAAATTAGGCGCATAGTCAGGAACTAAATCCTCCAAAGGAACTAGGATACCTTGTGAGCCATAATCAATCTCCTGTGATCTTGTTAAATAAGTACTTCCTGCGCCAAAAATGACATCAGCAATATCTCCAGAAGCAAAAGCAAGATTTAATTTTGTTGGAAAATCACTCATAGGCGGTGTCGTATAAGAGAAGTCGACATTTGTCTTTTTGGCATAGTCAACCATTGTCTCCATTTTAGACCAGTTTTTACCAGTCCCCGGTGCAATCATACTCATCTTCACTTTTTCTTCAACAATCGGAAAGCCACTTTTAGTAACCTTAATTGAGCTATCTTCACCCGATCCTTTTTTCGAGCTACCACCACCGCCACAAGCAACTAAGGTTAAACAAGCTAGCAAAGTAGCGCAGCTATAAATCATCTTTTGTTTTTTCATTCTAAACTCTCCTTTTTGTGTGCCTTCACTTTATGAAGGCTTGAAATTTGACTTCTGCTTGCACTTCGTCCAAGCAGGAACATTTGCGAACATATGTCCGTTCAAAGCCCTTTATCTCTATAAAATTTATAATAAACACCATTGGTTAGAATAGGTCCCTCCTTAACCTTTGAGTGAGCCAACCATGACGCCTTTGACAAAATAACGTTGTAAAAATGGATAAACCATGACAATCGGCAAAGTTGAAACAAGCATAACACCATATTTGATAACTTGGACTAATAGTTGTTTGCTGTGAAGTAATTCAGCCGTTGAAGCATTAGCTGTCGCATTTGATGACATATCTTGCAGGACTAAGATTTCTCGTAAAACCATTTGCAAAGGATACATTGTTTTGTCTGACAAGTAAATCAAAGCCGGCAGGTAAGAGTTCCAATGTCCTACGCCATAGAATAATCCCATGACAGCTACGATTGGCATAGATAATGGTAACACAATTTTGAAGAAAACGATAAAATCATTAGCACCATCAATAATGGCTGCTTCCTCCATTTCCCTCGGAATTGTTGATTCGAAGAAACTTCGAGTTACAATAATGTTGTAAACACTGGCTGCTGAAGGAATCACTAATGCCCAAATAGTGTTAAGCATGCCTAAGCCCTTAACAAGCAAATAAGATGGAATCAGACCGCCAGAGATGAACATAGTAAGCATCATAAAACCAAGAAAATATTTCTTGCCATAAAGTTCTGGTCGACTAAGCGCATAAGCACAGGGTAAAGTCACAGCCAAATTGATAAAAGTTCCTAGCAAAGTGTAAAGTATTGTATTTTTATAACCATTCCAAATATCAGGATTTTTGAAAATAGTATCATAACCGTCCCAAGTAAACCCCTTAGGTAAGAGCCACATCTCCCCACTGTTTACAAATTCAGGATTTGAAACAGATGCTGAGATGATATAAATCAAAGGATATAAAACGACAAGTGTCGATAGTATGACAAATATCAAGACAGCGATTTTAAAAATTTTATCGCCACGAGTTTCCTTGATTGTCGTTGTATTAAGCATAAAACAATCTCCTTTCTACGATTTCACACTGTGAAATCTTGAAACTTGCCCCCGCTGATGCTTCGCCCAAGCGGGGTCATTCGCAAACTTTGTCCGCTCAACAGCTTTCTCCCCTACCACAATGAGCTTGAACTGAGTTTTTGCGTGATTTTATTGACCGTAACTAGCAGAACTGCATTAATCACAGCATTAAATAAACCGACAGCTGTTGCGTAAGAATACTGGGCTTCTAACAGACCTTGTTTGTAGACAAAGGTGGCAATGATGTTAGAACTTTCCATATTAAGAGGGTTTTGTAGCAAGAGAATTTTTTCATAGCCTAAGTTCATGATTGACCCAACATTGAGAATCAGTAGAATCACCATGGTCGGCACGATAGTTGGTAGATTAATATACCAGACACGTTGCATTCTCGTTGCCCCATCAATAGCTGCTGCCTCATGCAATTCACTCGAAACACCCGACAGAGCAGCCAGATAAATCACCGACCCCCAACCTGTTCCCTGCCAAACGCCACTTAATACATAAATCGTTTTAAACCAGCGTGGATCAGTCATGAAAGCAATGCGTTCCATGCCAAGCAAGTCAAGCAAATGGTTCAGAATACCTGTTGACGGGTTCAGAAAGGCGATGAGCATCCCACCGATAACCACGACCGAGATAAAGTTAGGCGCATACGTCACAGTTTGCGCAAATTTTTTGCCAAAACCGTCCTTTAATTCATTCAAGGCTAGGGCCAGAATAATCGGAAGTGGGAAGCCAACAATTAAAGAGTAAAAACTAATCCCTAATGTATTTTTGAGCAAGTCCCAAAAGTAATAACTATGGAAGAAACGCTCAAAATGTTTAAAGCCGACCCAAGGACTATCGAAAATACCGACAGATGGGATATAATCCTTAAAGGCGATAATCACACCGTACATGGGAATATAAGAAAAGATAAGGAAGAATAAGAAAGCTGGCAAAACAAATAAATAAAGTTGCCGAGCATTTTTGATCTGTTTCCACTTTCTTTTAAAAGTGTTCGCATTCACGTCAGCTCCAACAGAAGAAGTTAGAGTCGTGCTTGCTTGATTTTGGTCACTCATTATTCAAGTGCCTCCGTTCTTTTTAAATCTGACCATGTCGTATCAGTTTTTGTAGCTAGGTTAAGTTTAGTTTAATTTGTAAGCGATTTCAATATGTAATAATGCCATTCTATCGTTTTTTCTATACTTTTTTCAAAAATACACATTGCCTCTAAAACAACATATACGCTTTTAGCACTTGTGATTGAAAACGCTTACCTTATGTTGTACAATGAAGATAGGATAATTAACTATCAGTAAAATATTTAGATAGAACTAATGACATAAATAAGATAGAGGAAATTATGAATCAACTAACAACGAAAAGCCAAGTACTAGGTAGTCTACTGATTAACCTCTTGAAATTACAGGGATTCTTTTTAATATTTACCCTTTTAGGTGGTATTATTTTTGGGATTTTTCCAAGTATTGCAACCGTTCTCGACTACCTCATCCATTCGCTTAATCAAAAGCAAGAGCATTTGAGTTTAGATTTGACAACTTTTAAAACAAAATGGCGAAGTTATTTCACATCAGCTAATATTTTAGGTTTTAGTTTATCAGCTATCTGCCTGTTTTTAGTTGTGGATTTATACATCTCAAAAACATTCTTACACATTTTCCCCATTCACATCATGCTTGTCATTTTACTTGTTTTACTTCTTGGCATCGCTTGCTACCTTTTCCCAAGTCTAACACGTTACGACTTAACTCTCTTACAACATATCAAGCAAGCAGCTTTCCTTTTTTTAGCAAATCTTATCACGACTGTTGCCATGATTGTAGGGATTTTTCTAGCAAGTGCGCTTATGACCTTGTTTCCTATTTTAGTCATCATTGGACTTGTGCCATTATTACTCCTGCCTATTGCTCATTTTGCTCTACAAGCTATGCTCAAAATCGAGGTCACCCATGGATAAATTCAAAGCACTCTATCATAATTCACTTTTTAAAAAATATTTTCTGAATTACTTGCTGATTTTTTTATTGCCATTTTTCATTTTGACGAGTATTTTATACTATATTTTGAATCAACATATCCAAAAGCAGATTATATCAGATAATCAGCTTGTGTTAAATCGTGTCTACCAAACCTTAGATTCAGAATTTACATCACTTGATAAAATTGCTGACGACTTGGCGACGAACGCCAACCTTAACACTTACTATCTGAAAGACCCACTCTATACAACTCGTGCTAAAAATGAGTTGCAACGTTATATGACGACAAACCAAGATCTTGTTAAAGAGATTTTCATCTATTCCACACCCAAAAATATCTTATATTCATATTCAGGTACACTAACTGTAGATGCTTTTATAGCTTTTAAATATCATAAAACTTCCCTAACAACCAAACGCTTATACCAAAATTTTCAAACTAAGACCCATCTATTGACAAGCTCTGATTACCTTGATAAAAAACAAGGACAACTTTTACAGTATTATGTTCCAGTAACAAATTCAAACACCAAATTAACGATTTTATTCATTTTTGATCAGCAAAAACTAAACGATTTTCTCGCCCAACATCAATTGCAATCGGGGCAAGATATTGCCATCTATCAAAAAAACGGCTCATTATTTGCAACAAGTGACCCAAAACTAGATAAAGCAGCTCAAACGACGGATATGATTAGCTCCCATAAAAAATTCCGAGCGACTCAAATCGAGGTCACTCTCAGTAAAGCGCTATTGAATCAGAAATTAAACAGTCTTAGGATAACTTTCATGATTCTGGGATTAGCCTCGCTGTTTTTGGGTATGGTTCTTATTTTTCTGATTAGTCGCCATAGCTATGCACCAATTGCTAGACTCAATGAAGAATTTAACAAAATTGTCAAAGAGGAACTTAATACCGAGCTTGAAGGTGATTTTTTCTCAAATGTTTCCCAACATTTGTCAAATCAGCGACGTGTTATTCAAGCTGAATTTGAAAATCACCAAGAAGCTCTCCGAGATGTTTTTTGGAACGAACTGATTCAGGGAATTTTAAGTAAGCAAAGTGAGATAACCTCTAAAATGAGGGATTGCGGTCTAAAACAAACGCCGACAGCAACTTACTTTCTAGGTTTGATTTCAACTGATTTCTCTGCCAATAAACTTGATAATCTCAAACAAAAGACTGTTATTATCAAAAAACTCAAACAAAAACAGCTTGCATTCACAACACATTTAGTCGAAATGCCTTTTGAAAAACGACTGGTTATTATTTTCGAGTTAGCGCAAACAACAACGCTAAGTCCTTCTATCCAAGATTGGCTAATCAGTAGTTTAGCGATTAAAACAAATATCTTCTTTAGTCAGGCTAAGCATCATTTGTTTGAGATAAATACTGCTTATATTGAGGCATTAACAATTTTGGAAAATGCTGATGTCACAAACTCTGATGAACAAATTCATTTTTACAATTTAGCAGAGCTCAGTCAAAAAACCACTTTTGATTTTAAACAAAATAAAACACATCAACTTATTGCTGCTATTAAAGAAAATGCTGCACCGATGATTGAAGCAATCTTGACTGAACTAACAGATGATAATTATCTCACAACATTGCCTATTAACATCCGCCAATACTATGCCTCTAATCTGATTAATCATCTGATTGCATTGATTAATCAAGAAAATTTACCTGTGACTGAAACCATGTTCCAACAGCTCAATCAGCCATTGGTGATGACACATTTCAAAACGACACTTACAAATCTAAGTCAGGAAATTACAACTAATATTGCAACGCTCAAAAATTCTAAGTCTTTCATGCAAAAACAAGCCATTCTGACTTATTTGAAAGAAAATTTTAGAGATGATGATTTCTCCTTAGAAAATTTTGCTGCAACCTTTAATATATCGACAACTTTTTTAACAAAATTTATCAAACAGGAAACAGGGCTTAGCTTTGCCAAAATGGTCTCAAAACTCAAACTAGATTACATCAAAATGGAGTTGATTAGAACAGATCGACCAATTAAACAAATTATCCTTGATGCTGGTTATTATGATGTTTCAAACTTCACTCGAAAATTTAGAAACTCGACTGGTGTGACACCCGGGGACTATCGCAAAAAAGAAAAGGAGGCTGAATATGCTGAAAAAAATCCTATTATTTAGTGCAGTTCTAGCTCTGGTTATGCTGGCCTTTACCTTTTATCAGACAGGAAGCCGTGACACACAACAGACTAAAACAGACAAAATTATTATCACTGATAAAGCTGAGCAAACTTTTTTTAATTTGATTAGTAGCAATCTTACTGCCATTAATGATAAAAAGATTGACAATTATCTGACAACGCTTGTACCTACTGCTCGGAAAGCAAGTCGAAAAGAAATCACGACATTCCTTGAGACCTACAATGTTAAAATTAGCTTGGAAAGTTTTCGGGTGTTGAAAAAAGATGACACACATTGTTTAATCGAAACAAAGCAGAAAACAGTCAATCTAGGAAAAAACAGCTACAGAAATCACATTGCAACTGCTAATCATACTCTGACTAAATTAGATGGGAACTGGCTGATTGCTTCAACAACAATGGTAGACACTGATTTTCTGGATTAAAGTTCAAAACTGCTTATCTTGATAAAAAGGTTAGTCAACTGCACTCAGTCCTTCCAGACAGCTTAAAGATTATACCTAACAAGTCCTATTTTGAATCCAAATAGGGCTTATTTTCGCAATCTCTTAATTTTTAATCTCCCCCACTTGTAAAAACATTCACAATAAAGTATAATGAAAATATTACAGCACTATTTGGCAACTTTTACAATGCCAAGCATATAACTGTTCCAAAAAAATACGGTCACTACTAACAACATCTTAGACTAGAAAAGGAATTCAGGGCATATTCTCTAATGCCCCAGAAGGTATAAAATTTATGGCAGAAGTAGAATCATTCCAACTCGACCATACCAAGGTCCTCGCCCCCTATGTCCGATTAATCGGTGCTGAAACAGGCCCTAAGGGGGGTGTTATCACTAACTTTGATGTTCGTTTGGTGCAACCTAATGAGCAAGAAATCCCAACGGCTGGCTTACATACCATTGAACATCTGATGGCGAGTCTTGTTCGCGATCGCATTGATGGCATGATTGACTTCTCACCATTTGGCTGTCGCACTGGTTTCCATATGATTATGTGGGGAGAACATTCGGCAGAAGAGATTGCTAAGGTCATTAAATCGTCTTTAGAGACCATTGTTAATGTCATTGAATGGTCAGATGTTCCTGGCACAACGATTGAGTCTTGCGGTAATTACCGTGACCATTCACTTTGGACTGCTAAGGAGTGGTCAGCACTCATTCTTGAACGCGGTATCTCTAGCGATCCATTTGTCAGAAAGGTGATCTAATCGCATGAATCAGACACGCAAACGCTTATCGATGCTGACGACTGCTGCACTTTTGACAGCACTTGCCATTCTCATTCCGCAAGTCATGCCCAAAATCGTGATTCCGCCTGCCAGTTTCACACTTGCAAGTCATGTACCGATTATGATTGGGATGTTGATTTCGCCAGTCGCTGCGGTCATTGTCGCAGTTGGCTCAACGTTTGGTTTCTTGATTTCTGGTTTACCAATCGAGATTACTTTCCGTGCTGCAACACACGTTATTTTCGCTCTTATTGGCTCACTTTTCCTCTGGAAACACCGTGACTATACACAAGGTGTTAAATTTCAGATTTTTAACATCATCATTGCCTTAATCCATACATTAGCTGAGGTTGCCATCGTTTATCTCCTGTTGACAATTGGCTTTAGCCATTTGGCTGGTCGAAATCTTGCTTCACTTCTGCTCATTTTGGGAATTGGTGGCTTTTTCCACTCACTGATTGATTTCAATATTGCTTTATTTATCGCAAAAGCGATTAATCAAGTTTACAAATTTGATATTTTCAACCGCTAAAAAAATCACCAGAATCATTTATTCTGATGATTTTTTCTTACCTATTTATTAGTGGGCATTTCAATAACTCTTACCCTTACTATGAAGCATCTGTGCGAGATAGCATTTCTTCATAGGTTTCTTGTGCAATTTTCTTCATTTTTTGAATCTTATCTTGTTCATCTAAATATCTTTTTTCTACATTTTTTGAAGCACTTGCATTGATTAACTGATTTGATTTTTCTTCCTGAGCTAGTTTGTATTCTTTTGCCGCTTTTAGTACTAATTCTTTTTGGGCACGAGCTTCTTCAAGTTGACTTTTTAGTGCTTGCAATCTGTTCATTTCCCCAAGAACATTGATATTTTCAGTCTTAGCATAAGCAACTTCTTTTTTGGCATCTGGTTGACTTTTGTCATATTTCTCTTGAAGTTGAAATTTTTTCAGTACCAATTCTGTTTTAGTATCTTTTAATTGCTCATTTTTATTTTTCAACTGACCCATACGACTATCTTGCATAGCTAAATTATTTTCCATCTGATCAAGTGATACACGAAGTGACGAAACAAGCTCTTTATAATCTGTCAATAGCCCTGTTGGCTGAGGTTTTGCTTTCTTTTCTTTATTAAAAATGGCAGCAATGAGTAAAACAAAAAAGATAACAATAAAATCAGAAACAAATACAATATCACTAATCTGAACCTGACCAAACAAAGTTCCCTGTGAGGTATCAACATTGCTAACAGTTGGTATATCATCTATAAAAAAGATAAAATGTTTCTCAAGTCGATAGTAAAGCGTCCCCAAAAAAAGCACACCACTTCCCAACAAGGCAAAGACTAATGTGATACTATAACAAAGCCATTTACGACCAATAAATGAAGCAAATCCTATAATCAAGGCTGTCAAAAGTGCTGGCATTAGAATTGTTAATACAAAGCCTTGAAGAATATGTGGCAGATAAAATACATTTTTGGCTACCAAAAAGACATCAATTACTTTAACGCCTAAGCCAATCATTAATAGCCCATAAAATAAGGCTCTAGACTTCAGAATGCTTTTCTTTTTTTTCAAATTCTCACTCCTATTCTAGCGCTTCTCTTAAGATCGCAACACCGTCTACAACTTTTCATCAGATTCTTTTCTTTCTGTTTTCAAATTGATAAATAAATCAGCAATCTGTGCTTTTTCTCTCAAAAGTGAGGTCAATTTTCTCTGATTTTCACTTTCAATTCCTTGCACATCACTCAAAGGTTGCATTGACATGTTTTCTTGCCTTAGTTGCGCTATCTCCTTGTCAAGTCTATCATTTTCTACTTGCTTGACTGCTATTTCTGCTTTTATTGCTTTTAAAGAATACGCTAATTTTTCTTTTTCTTCAGCCAATTGTTGCACATTTGAGGAAATTTCTCTCTGATTTTTATCAAAAAGTTGTGTTTCAGTTACAATCTCCTCCTCTAACGCTCTGTTAGTATCACTTAATAGTGTATTTTCTAGACCCATGCTTTCTAACAGGTCAGTATTTTCGATAAAAACATCTGTTGATTGGACATATTGTTCTTTTAATTGTACCAATTCACTTTCAAGCGCTTTGTAATCATCTTTTTTTCGATTTTTTTTATTTGCTAAAACATTAGCAAGTGATTGACTCACGCTTTCTACTTTTGATAATATTTTTTCTCTCTCACTTTTGATACCATCGACGACTTCCTCATCAATTGTATCTTTTGAAAGCTCAGTTAATTTATTAGCCATGGTAATTAAATCTCCTGATTAATTTCATCTCTTAAACGTTTTAAATTTGACTGCATTTGTTTTAATTGGTTAAGGTAGTCTTGATTAAAAGTAAAGGTTTGGGTGTGGGGCTGTGCTGAGATTGGTGTTGGAGCTAGAGTTGCCTCAAGCACAGTTGGTTGGCTAGGTACGACCGCTACTTCTTCGACTCTCTCTAGTCCTTGATGCTTTCTTACCCCACTCCAGTTCAGAATACCATATTTATAGAACCCTCGAACATTGGCTAACTCAGATGAAGCAATAAAAACCAGACGTTCAAAATATTCTTCGCCAATTTCATCAAGCAAAGCTACCTTGTCTATGATATTAGCACCACCACCGGTCATCACGATGAAGTCAATTTCGTCAATTTCAGGGAAATTTTCTGTAATAAGTGGGGCTACAGTGAATCGCGTATACGTTTCGAGTGCTTTTTTTACGATATCGGAAATATCTCTTAAATCTGCTGGATTGCGACTCGGACGATAGATATAGTTACCATCCGTGCTGCCTTCATGAAGTAGCCTCTCAATCACGAATAGTTTTGTTGAGTTAATCTTTTCAGCAATGAGCTTAATTAAAGTCTGGACTCCTTCAAATCTCTCAGCCCCCATAGGTGCTGGATTCAAATGATTAGACGTGTTAATTAAAATCGTCCCACCACCAATATCTAAAATGCCCATGCGACCATTTGCAAACTTATCTACCGGCTGCATCGCTTTATCATAGGCAAGCTCAAACGCTGTCCCCATATATTGTGGCACGATTAAGATATAAGCTTCAGACGGAATGTCAACACGCACCTCTTCCCCATCGACTTGAATAACATGCTGCCCAATCATTAATTTTTTCAAGGTCTGAATTGTTTTGCTGTCTTGATGCATATCCGTAATAGGGACACCCAGTACCAGATTGACAGCTAAAAATTCTGTGCGCGATGCTTTATAATCAAGTGCCAGACGCCCTAGAGCAAATTTCAAAATACGCTGTGCTTTTTTCTGCTCAAACCGACCAGAGCGGACATAGGTATCAATCATCTTTTCAGACAAATGATACGCATCTAACTCAGTCCCCCAAATGAAGCGATTTGCATCATTATCTATTGAATAAATTTGATTACCTTCTAGCTGCCAATCACCCAAACCATCTTGTGTGACATTTTCAGCAAGTAGATAGGAGGCTGGATAGACGTACTCTGCCTGATCGCTTTTCATCTTAATCCGTTTATTTCCTAAGTCTATCGCAAAAATATTCATCTTTTTCTCCTTACTTTTGGGTTATTTCAAAGCATTTTACAGCTGCTCAACATTTCCCAACAACGCTTCGATTGTCCGAACCGCTTCATTAATTTGAGCTGAATAATATTCCATGCGTGCCTTAAGTCGACTTAGCTCTTGCTTAGACTGCGCTTCTTTTTCAGCTACTTCCGCCTGAGCTCTGTTAATAATTTGCTTGGCATTTGCTTTGGCGGATTCAATCATATGAACCGCTTCATCCTGCATTTTCTGCGTACCTGCTTCGCGTTCCTCAAGTTTTTGAATTCTCAACGCTTCCTGTTTTTGCTTTTCTTTTTCTAACGCTAACGACTCACGTTCAGTTTCCAATAAAGTTGTCTTATAATCGAAATGTTCTTGCAACTCTAATAAAGCTTCTGAAACTTGTGATTTAATCTCTAGCTTTTCTTTCGTCAATCGCGTGATTTCAGCTGCTTTTGATGCCAAGCTTGTTTCTAATTCTTGAGATAAGTTTGCCACTTGATTTTTTTCCGATTGTAAGTCAACTTCAACCGCTCTTAATCGTGCATTTTTAGTCGCAACTTCTTGCTCTAATAGCAAAATTCTCTGCTCAGAGCTAGTTCGATACTCATTTAACGTTTTTTCAAACTGATCCTTTTGCTTATCAAGCAAGGCATCACTTGCGCCCGAATTGCCATACTTCAAAGTTTCATACTGTAACTTAATATCTTCTTTTTGTTGCTCAATTACCCTCAATTTCTGTTTTAAAGCAATGACCTGTAAATCACTCTCATTCATTTGTTGGACTGTATCCTTTGCCCCTTTATCAAGAGTTTTAGATGCTGTTTTTTTTTTCAAAAAACCTTTTTTTTCCGCCATATTTCCTCTAATCTCCATGTTATTAGTCAAAACAAAAGCAAGACCGACCATCGGTTTTGGCTTTTACATCAGTTTGTTTTTTATTAATTAGCATACAATTTTGTTATCTAGCAATAACCTAAATTCAAACTCATCGTTCAATTACAATAACTACAGCCTCTATTTTAACAAATAATTCATATTTTAACAACTGATGACGTTAAATTACTCTACTCCTTTAAAAAAAACATCTATTTCATATCGATTCTCATGAGATTGCCAAACAAACTTCCCGATGACAACGAGTCCCACTAAAAAAATTTGATTGAAAAAAACGAGGTCAGCCTAAACTAATCTCGTTTCTCTGATGATGCCACACGAACGCACATCATCGTCAGTCAAATGACTGGCTTATTTTTCAGTCAATGAAGCTAAACCTGGCAAGACTTTACCTTCAAGGAGTTCCATTGAAGCGCCACCACCAGTTGAAATCCATGAGAATTTCTCAGCATAACCAAGGTTGATGGCTGCTGCTGCTGAATCTCCACCACCGATGATTGATTTAACGCCTGGTTGTTTAACGATTGAATCCATCACGCCGATTGTACCAGCTTGGAAGTCAGGGTTTTCAAATACGCCCATTGGTCCGTTCCAGACAACTGTTTTAGCGCCTGTCAATTCAGCGTCAAATTTCGCGATTGATTTAGGTCCGATGTCGAGGCCAAGGAAACCAGTGTCGATTGCATCGCCTTCAGTATCTTTGATTTCAGTGTAACCAGCAAAAGCGTTCGCTTCTTTTGAGTCAACTGGCAAAATCAATTTACCGTCAGCTTTCGCAAGCAATTCTTTAGCGATATCCAATTTGTCAGCTTCAACAAGTGAATCACCAATTTCAATGCCTTGTGCTTTAAGGAAAGTATAAGTCATACCACCACCGATAATTACTTTGTCAGCTTTTGACAAAAGGTTTTCGATGACACCGATTTTATCTGATACTTTTGAACCACCAAGAATGGCAACAAATGGACGAACTGGTGCTTCAACTGCTTCTTGAATGTAAGCAATTTCGTTTTCAAGCAAGAAACCAGCAACTGCTTTATCAACGTTAGCAGAGATACCGACGTTTGAAGCGTGTGCGCGGTGAGCTGTACCGAAAGCATCGTTGACGAAGATACCATCGCCAAGGCTAGCCCAGTATTTACCAAGTTCAGGATCATTCTTAGATTCTTTCTTACCGTCGATATCTTCAAAACGTGTGTTTTCAACAAGCAGGATTTCGCCGTCTTTGAGCGCATCAATTGCAGCTTCAAGTTCAGCACCACGAGTTGTACCAGTAAAAACAACTGCTTTACCCAATTTTTCAGACAAAGCTTTTGCAACTGGTGCAAGAGATTTACCTGCTTTATCAGATTCTTCTTTGACACGACCTAGATGAGAGAAAAGAACTGCACGTCCACCTTGTTCAAGGATATAATTGATTGTTGGTAACGCTGCTGTGATCCGGTTATCGTTTGTAATCACGCCGTCTTTCAAAGGGACATTGAAGTCCACACGTACGAGCACTTTTTTACCTGTTAACTCTACGTCTTTTACAGTAAGTTTAGCCATTTGGTTGTTGCCTCCATTAAATTGTATTCTATAAATCTACATAGTACATTATATCACAAAAAGCAGACAGGTGACACATTAAATCACTTTCACTCACGGTCGTTTCATAAATTAGTCTTGAAAAATTAACCAAAAGTGCTACACTGCCATTAGGAGAACAATATGACACTACAAGAAAAATTTATGATTATAGAAGATTCACGAGATGAAAGATACGTTAA